>DATBXG010000027.1:0-11199 GCA_036514415.1 Paraburkholderia sp. | reverse complement strand
GCCGCATACTTCAGCGAGAACTGCTCCGTGGGCAGTCCTTCGCCAACCACTTCCGGCGTGATGCTGGAAATGATCACGTATTTGAGCTTGATTTCGAGGTACTTGATGCGGTTACCCTCGCCGTCCGAGCGCATGAAGTCGATCGTGACTTCGTCAAAGGTCGTGCCGCCCGAAGCGTGCTGATAAAGTAGCGGGCTCACGACGTCGATGTCCTTCAGGAAGCGCATGTCGGCATGCTCGCAGCGCTCGACCGTGTGACCGCCCGCCGTCGAGGCCGTTGCCGAACGCGGCTGCAGAATCGAGTGATTCCACGAATCGATTTCGATCCAGCCGGCATGGTCCTTGTCTTGCGACTCGCCCTTGATGGCCGGATTGCCGAATTTTAGATAGATATCCTTCATAACGCCTCGACTCCCCTGAGTGGTGGTTTACGGTAGTTTGCTAACGCGTTCCCGAAGGCGATTCCCCGGGTTGCTTCCCGGAACGATCCGTGGATGCATGGCAGACCGCTCCTGCTCAACTCATTCGCGCGCTCGCGCGGTTTTATCCATTAGCCGGCTTCGGAAGATCCGCCACGAGGCGCAGCGAAATCGACAGTTCGTCGAGCTGGAAGTGCGGCCGCAGGAACGCGACCGACCGGTACGAACCCGGCTTGCCCGGAATCTCACTGACCTGGATCGACGCCTCGCGCAACGGAAACTGCGCCTTTTGCTCCTGCGAGGCGTTGTCGTCGAGCAGCACGTACTGCGAAATCCAGCGGTTCAGGAACACTTCGACGTTCTGTGCGGACGCGAAACTGCCGATCTTGTCGCGCATCATCGCCTTCAGATAGTGCGCCACGCGCGACACCGAGAAGATGTACTGCAGCTGCGCCGAAAGAACGGCGTTCGCATTCGCGTTGTCAGTACTATATTTTTTGGGCTTCTGCACCGACTGCGCGGCAAAGAACGCAGCGTAGTCCGAGTTCTTGCAATGGACGAGCGGAATGAAGCCGAGGTCGCTCAGTTCCTTTTCGCGCCGGTCGGTGATGGCGATTTCGGTCGGGCATTTCAGCGCGATCTCGCCGTCGTCGGTCTTGAAGGTGTGGGTGGGCAGGTCTTCCACGAGGCCGCCGCCTTCCACGCCGCGAATCGCCGCGCACCAGCCGAAGTCGTCGAACGCCGCGGTGAGGCGCGCCGCGAAGGCCCAAGCCGCGTTACACCACAGGTATTTCGCGTGATCGGTGCCGTCCACGTCTTCGACGAAATTGAAACCTTCCGCCGTCGCGCCGTCCTTCGGATTGAACGGCAGGCGGCCGAGAAAGCGCGGCAGCGTGAGACCCACGTAGCGCGAATCTTCCGCGTCGCGGAACGACTTCCACTTCGTGTATTCGACGGTGTCGAACACCTTGCCGAGGTCGCGCGGCTTGCCGAGGTCGGCGAACGACTCGAGCCCGAGCAGCTCCGGCGAGGCCGAAGCCACGAACGGCGCGTGCGCCGCCGCCGCGACGTGCGACATCTGCTCGATGAAGTACATGTCCTCGGGTTGGCGCGTGACCTCGTAGTCGCCGATCAGCGCGCCGAACGGCGCACCGCCGAAGGTGCCGAACTCTTCCTCGTAGATCTTCTTGAACAGCGCGCTCTGGTCGAATTCGACAGCGGTCTTGAAGTCGCGCACGATGTCGCGCTTGGGCGCATGCAGCGCCTTGATCTTGATGGTCGAGCCGGTGTTGCTTTCCTTGCACAGATAGTCGAGGCCGCGCCACGTGCTTTCCAGGCCCTGGAATTCCGGGGCGTGCATCACGGCGCTCAGCTGCGCGGAGATCAGGCGGTCGAGCTCGGCCACGCGTGCGTCGATCGTCGCAGAGAGATTGTTCGAGACGATCACGGTGCCGTCCAGCACCTGATGCACGAGTTCGCCGATGAGGTCCTTCGCGCGCGCATGCTCGGATTCGGATTTCGCGACCTTGCTCTTCTCGACGATTTCGTCGAGCAGCGAGGGGCCGGTCTGGGCTTCTTCCACGGCCGCGGCGCGCACTGCGCCAGTTTGCTGGTTCATGTCGATCTCCCCGGGCGCTTATTGATCGTTGCCGATACTGGGTTCGTTGCGCTCACCACGACCCGCTTCGCCGGCGTCACCGGTGCCGCCCGCGAGCGCCTGCAACTGCTGCGTGTTCGCGAGCACCTCGCTCAGCAGGTCCTCGAGCTTGTCGTTGCCGGCGAGCTTGTTGCGCAGGTCCGCGAGCTTCGAGCGCGCTTCGAGCAGACGGCGCAGCGGCTCGATCTGCGCGACGACTTCGTCGGGATTGAAGTCGGCCATCGAGCGAAAGCGCAGGTCCACGGCGAACTTGCCGCCCGCGTCGCTCAGCCGGTTCTCGACCTGGAACGCCGCGCGCGGCTCGATGCCCTTCATGACGTCGTCGAAATTGTCACGGTCGATATTGACGAACTTGCGATCGCGCAGCCGCGGCTGCTCGACCTCGGACTGCCCCGCGAGATCGCCCATCACACCGACCACGAACGGCAGCTCCTTCACCTCAATGGCGTCGCCGAGTTCGACCTCGTACGTCAGCTGGACGCGCGGCGGCCGCACCTTCTGCAAGCGCTTCTGGATACTTTCTTTCTTGGCCATCGAGGGCTCCCCTTTTCGAGTCGTTCAAGACCTGTTGTCAGCCATTCACGGCTGAGCCGTTAGCGCAGCGCGCTGAACGGATCGGATGCGCCGCCGCTCGCAGCGGCCTTGGCCGGCGCGGGTGCCGGTGCCGGCGCAGCCGGAGCGGGCGCGGACGGCGTGCCGGGCGCGGCTTCGGCCGTCTCGGTGGGCTTCGCCGCCGGCTTCTGCACGTGCCGAACGACGCGGCGCTTCTTCGGTGCCGGTTTCTCGGCCGCCTGCTCGGGCGGGAACAGCGAAGCCTCGCCGAGCGTGTCGCGCAGCTGCTTCGCCAGCGCCTGGGCGTCGGATTTCGCGTCGCCCTGCAGCGAGGCGTCCTGGCGCAGCTCGCCGAGCGACTGGGTCGCGACGCGCAGCCCGGCCACGGCCAGCACGCTCTTCGCGGCGCGGTCGGTCTGGTCGCGCTGCAGTGCTTCCTGCGCGGCGACGATGGCTTGCCCATAGTGCTGCTGCTGGAACTGGATCTGCGCGATGCGCGACCACGGCTCCTCGCGAGTGGGATCGGCCGCGGCGAGTTTCTGATAAAGCGCGATCGCGCGATCCTGGTCGCCGCCCTTCGCCGCAGTATCAGCGTCGGCCAGCGCCTTGTTGAATGCGTCGGGCGATGCCGCAAGGTTGCTGTCGTGCGTAGCGCAGCCCGCGATTACCCCGCATGCCAGCACGACCCCGGAGAGCCTTGAAATAACCCGGTTTATCATCGTTTTTCACCAACGTGCAATTTTTAATTCGATGGGAAGGAAGCGGAGTTTTGCTTTAGCTACAGCGCGCGGGTATAGTACAGGCCAATTTTTGATAATTCAACTTCTGAATGAAATACAAAGGCTCTAAATAGCTTCTTTGAAGCTGGGTTTACAACGACGGCCAAATCATCCAGGAAATAATTTCTCACTGGAGCGAATAGTTTCACGAGCAACCCGGAAAAGATTGCCGCATCGCATAATCGTGCGCTTATCGGCACAAGGCGGGGAAAAGCGCGCCCTTTATGCAGACGGCATTATCCGGATCGCATATAACCACTCAACGGATTCCGGGCATTAGCGCCTGGCCAAAAAAAATGAATGCGCGTGTTATTCGTTTCGCATCGATCCTCGTTGCCTGCGTCCAGCTAGCCGGCTGCGCGGCGGCCATACCGGCGCTCGGCAGCGCGGCGTCGGCCGCGCTGCAGTTCGCGGGCGTCGGCAAGCCCGACGTGCCGGACAGCCAGAAACCCCCGCGCAATCTCGGCATTACGCTATTTGCGGCCCAGAATCTCAATGCGGCGACCGACAACAAGCCGCTCGCACTGGTGGTCCGGCTTTATGTGCTGAAGGACCCCACGTCGTTCCAGCAAGCCTCTTTCGATACGTTCACCGACCCGGCAAAAGAAAAGAGCGCGCTGGGCGGCGACCTGCTCGGCGTGCGCGAGGTGACGCTGATTCCGGGGCAGCGATATAGCGCCACCGAAAAGGTTTCAAGAGAGGCGCAGGCATTCGGAATCGTCGCGCTATTCCGCGATCCAGCCATGCAGCGCTGGAAGTTCGCCTTCGACCCTGCGAAATCCGAGAAATCCGGCATAATGGTCGGCCTGCATAACTGCGCAATGACCGTCACGAGCGGCTCGGTGATCTCGCCGGAGCAGGGATTACCGGCTCAGCCCCTGAATCTGCTTTCTTCGGTGACTTGCGGGTGAATAACGGCCAAACGGGATATTTAACAATTTCAGTCCACCGATCGCTGGCGCGAGCAGCGCGGACCGAATCACACATATAGCCGATTTAACATGAGTTATTCCTCGAAAGTGCTTTGGGGAGAAGGCCTTTTCCTGAGGCCTCAGCACTTCCAGCGGCAGGATGCCTATCACGAAGCGCGCCTGTTCGAATCGATTCAGGCCGTCGCCCCGTACAACTGGGGCGTGCGCGCGGCGCGGCTCGACCACGACGCGCTGGGCAGCAACATGCTGCGCATGAGCGAGCTTTCGCTCGTGTTTCCGGACGGCACGCTCTACAGCGCACCGCAGGCAGACGACCTGCCGCCGCCGGTCGCGCTCGACACGCTGCCCGAAGGCATCAACGAATTCACGTTCTACGTGGCGCTGCACCAGTTGCGCGAAACCGGCACGAACTACGCGCAGGACCGCAACGCAGGCTTCGTCACGCGCTATGTGAGCGAGCAGGCGAGCGTGCCCGACCACTACACCGACGCCGCGCAAGCCGACGTGACGTTCCTGAAGACGAACGTCAAGCTGATCGCGCACAGCGAGCCGCGCGATCAACTGTTCTCGGTGCCCGTGGCGCGCGTGCGCCGCACCGCGACCTCGGGCTTCGAGGTCGACGAAAGTTTCGTGCCGCCCAGTCTCGCCATCGAAGCGTCGCCGCTCCTGCACCAGCGCCTGCGCCGCCTCATCGACGCGCTGCAGGCCAAGGTCAACGCGCTCTATGGCTTTCATCGCGAGCCGACCAAGAACATCATCGAGTTCCGCTCCGGCGACATCGCCTCGTTCTGGCTGCTGCACACGGCGAGCGGCGCGTTCGCCACGCTCGCGCACCTCTATCAGCACGCGGCGCTCCACCCCGAGCGGCTCTTTCACGAGCTGCTGCGCCTCGCGGGCCAGCTCATGACCTTCTCGAAGGGCTACGCGCTCGCCGACCTGCCCGCGTACCGCCACGACGATCCGGGCCCCGGCTTCGCACGGCTCGACACGATCCTGCGCGATCTGCTCGAAACGGTCATCTCCACGCAGTACTTCGCGATTGCGCTGGAAGAAGTGCGCCCGTCGTTCCATATCGGGCGTCTCGACTCGGGCAAGATCGACGAGAAGACCACGTTCTATCTCGCCGTTTCGGCCGACATGCCCGCGGTCGATCTCGTCGAGGCCGTGCCGGCTCGCTTCAAGGTGGGCGCGCCCGACGACGTCGACAAGCTCGTGCTGTCCGCCATGCCGGGCGTGCGGCTCGTTTATACGCCCCAGGTGCCGCCCGCTATTCCGGTGCGGCCCGGTGCCTGCTATTTCGCGTTCGAGGCGCGCAGCGCACTCTACGAGCGCATGGTGCAGGCGCAGTCGGCCATGGTCTATGCGCCCTCGGGCATCAACGATCTCAAACTCGAACTGATCGCGGTGACGTCATGAGCAACGCCCCCTCCCTTTTCGGCGACGCAGCGCCGGCCTTGAACCACCCCGCGCCCGCCGCCGAGCCGGCGTACCAGGTGCGTTCGCTGCTCGATCTGCTCTACGACGGCTTCTTCATGCTGTTCCTCCTGAAGAACGGACGCGAGCCCGGCGACGCCGCCGAGTTCGGCGCGCGCGTGCAGCAGTTTCTCGGCGACTTCGAGCGCGGCGCGAAGAAGCTGAACGTCGCGGCGCAAGACGTGTACGCGGCCAAATTCGCGTTCTGCGCCGCGCTCGACGAATCGGTGCTGGCGTCGTCGTTCCGCATTCGCGCCGAATGGGAACGGCGCCCCTTGCAGCTCGCGCTGTTCGGCGAGCAACTCGCGGGCGAGAAGTTCTTCCAGTATGTCGAGGAATGCCGCGCGCAGGGCGCGCCACGGCTGCAGTCGCTCGAAGTCTTCCATATGTGCCTGCTGCTCGGCTTCCAGGGCAAGTACATTCTGGAGGGGCCGGAAAAGCTCGCCTACCTCACGGCGCGCCTCGGCGACGAGATCGCGCACATCAAGGGCAAACGCGCGGCCTTCGCACCGCATTGGCCGCTGCCCGATCAGGTGGCGCACCGCCTCAAGCGCGAAGTGCCGCTCTGGTCGATCGGCGCGGTGTTCGCGCTCGCGGGCCTGCTCGCGTGGCTTGGCCTCAGCACCTGGCTGCGCGATAACACGGTGCACATGCTCACGCCGTACACGCAGCTCATCAAGCTCGGGCCGCAATCGGCGAATCTGACGATCTCGCTGCCTTGATCATTGAGCGGTGGCGCGACGCCCCGCGCCATTCACCGCGTCAAGGCGGCGCGCGCGGGCGATCTCCTGCCGCGAGCGGATCGCGGCGTCGTGCGCGCGTCTCGATGTCAAAGCGTCAGCAGTCCGCGATACAGGCTGTAACCGGCCGCGACAGCCGCCACGAGGACCGCCGCGAATACGACTTTCTCGATGTGATTGAACACTTGTTGGCCGTCCTCGCGCCTCGCCTTGGCGAACAAGACGACGCTCGGGGCATAGAGCAACGAGGAAAGCAGCAGGTATTTGACACCGCCTGCATAGAGCAGCCAGGCCGCATAGAGAACGGAGATCGCTGCGATGATCGCGTCCCTGCGGCGCTCGTTCGCCGAGCGCTCGTAGGTCTCGCCACGGATTGCCAGCATTAGCGCGTAGGCCGCCGACCAGAAGTAAGGCACGAGAATCATCGAGGTGGCGAGATAGATCAGCGAGAGATAGGTGCCTTTCGAAAAGAGCGTGATGAGCAGAAACCCCTGCACCATGGCGTTCGTCAGCCATAGCGCGTTCGCGGGGACCTGATGCGCGTTTTCCTTGCGCAGGAATGTCGGCATCATGCGGTCCCGCGCGGCCGAGAAAAGAATCTCCGCACACAGCATGACCCAGGACAGCAGCGCGCCAGCCAGCGAAATGGCGAGCCCCACGCTCACCAGCACCACGCCCCAATGTCCGATAACATGCTGGAGCACGCCTGCCATCGAGGGGTTCTTCAGTCCGGCGAGCTGTTGTTGCGTCATGATGCCGAGCGCCAGCACGTTGACGAGCACGAGCACGAGCAACACGACGAAAAAGCCGATTACGGTGGCCTTGCCGATGTCCTTCCGGTCTGCCGCGCGGGCCGAGAAAACGCTGGCGCCCTCTATGCCAACGAACACCCAAACGGTCACGAGCATCATGTTGCGGACCTGGTCCAGCGCGCCGCCCAGGGCAGGATTGCCGCGCGCCCAGATATCGGCGGAGAACACATCCAGCCGGAACGCGAGCAGGCAGATCAAAATGAAAAGCACGAGCGGAACGAGCTTCGCAACCGTCGTGATCTGATTGATGAAACTCGCCTCCTTGATGCCGCGCAGCACCAGAAAATGCACGCCCCACAACAGGACGGAAGCGCAGACGACGGCGGGCAGCGTATTGCCCTCACCGAATATGGGAAAGAAATGTCCTAGCGTGCTGAAGAGCAGCACGTAGTACCCGACATTGCCGAGCCACGCGCAGATCCAGTAGCCCCATGCCGAAGCAAACCCCATGTAATTGCCGAACCCGGCCTTGGCGTAAGCATAGACACCGCCATCGAGTTCTGGCTTGCGGTTGGCGAGGGTCTGAAATACCAGCGCGAGCGCCAACATCCCAACGGCCGTGATGACCCAGCCAATCAGCACGGCTCCCACGCCGGCGGAAGCGGCCATATTCTGGGGCAAGGAAAATATGCCGCCGCCGATCATCGAGCCGACCACCAGTGCGACGAGCGCCCCCAGCCTCAGTCCGCTCGTGTATTTGCGCTCGCCGGCGGCATCGAACCCGTGGGTAGCGTCGCTCATATCCGCTCCGTCTTCGCAATTTCAGGTTGAGGTCATCCAGTGACTTGCGGGTTCTGGTCATGCCCATTGCGAAGTCATTGTTGACAGGAATGCACGCGAATGCAAGGAAAACGCGGTGGACCAGCAAGTGCCTGGGTGGCCGGCCACCATCTGCGCGCCGAGCGACGGCAAGGCCGCTGCACACGTTGAGATATGATCGCGTTTTAATGTAATGGAATTGCCTTCATGCAAGTGCTGGTCGACGCCGATGCCTGCCCCGCCGTCATCAAGGAGATGCTTTTTCGGGCCGCGCGGCGTGCCGAGGTCCACGTGACGCTGGTTGCGAACCAATACCTGCGGACACCGCCATCGCCCTTTATCAAATCGATTCAGGTGCCGGCGGGATTCGACGCGGCCGATGCCCGCGTCGTCGAACTGGTCACGCCTGGCGACCTGGTGATTACCGCGGACATACCGCTCGCGGCCGCGGTGCTCGACAAGGGCGCCCACGCGCTCGACACGCGCGGCAACTGGTTCACGCGCGAAAATATTCAGGAGCGACTGACGATGCGCGACGTGATGGATCAACTGCGCAATGCCGGCATCGAGACAGGCGGCCCGGCTCCCTTCAGCGCACGCGACAGCAAGGCGTTTGCCAGCCAGTTCGACCGGTTCCTCGCCCGGCATCACACGCCGTCCCGCGGCACGGATTAATGCGCGCACACGCACGTTTGGAATCGTCGCGCCGATGGTGCCAATTGCGTCGCCCATCGTGCACGTACGCGCCGCGTTGCGTCGCGGCTTCGTGACAGCGCCGTGAATGCAAACCCGGCGATTAAATCGAATATTTCCCCTCGCGGCATCTAACCCCTGCACCTGGCAGGGTTTCTCGAAAGCGGAATTGGCGCTAAAAGCGAGGCTCGGCCTTCGCAAACCCAGGCGCTCCGCCAACCTCGCCGATCCCCCGCGCGCCCTGATCCCGCTGGACTTTGCGGCTAGCCGCGCATGCGCCGCCGTCATGCGTATTGGGCAGCTGCAATAGTTCGCTTTCCTCATCGATGCGCAATGCGCTCTTGTCATCCGCCGCCGACTTACCTATGATCATCAAACGCGAATCACTCTCATTCACATCGATGCGCCACACGCTCGTGCAAACGGTTGCGCCGATGCGTCTCGCGCACCTTCTCGCCGTCTTCGTCCTTCGATGAGGTAACTCGACATGGTCCTTTCCGCCTCAACTGAAAGTTCAATCATGAGTACAACTAACGTCAAGCCCAGCCCGCATTCCCCCGTGCTCGACTTCGTCGCGGTCGGCCTTGGGCCGTTCAACCTGAGCCTGGCCTGCCTTGCCGATCCGATCCGCGATCTGCGCGGTCTGTTCCTCGAGCGCAACGAGGACTTCGACTGGCATCCCGGCATGCTGATCGACGACACCACGCTGCAAAACCCGTTTCTCGCCGACCTCGTAAGCCTCGCCGACCCCAAGAGCAAGTTCAGCTTTCTCAACTACTGCAAGCAGGAAGGCAAGCTCTATGCGTATTACATTCGCGAGCGCTTCTACCTGAGCCGCGCCGAGTACAACCGCTACTGCAAATGGGCGATCAGCCAGCTTTCTAGCATCGCATTCGGCTCGCAGGTGGAACACGTGACGTACGACGCACAGCACGGTCATTACGTGGTGCGCGGGCGTCACGTGCGCACGGGCCAGCCGTTCACGCATCTTGCGGCGCGGCTCGTGATCGGCGTGGGTTCGGTGCCGCAATTGCCATCGTGCTGCGACGAACTGCGCGAGCGTTGCATCCATAGCGCGGATTACGTGGCGCGCAAGGCGGAACTGCAGCAAAAGCATTCGATCGCCGTGATCGGCAGCGGCCAGAGCGCCGCCGAGATCTTCTACGACCTGCTCAGGGAAAGCGACGAGCACGACTACACGCTCACGTGGATCACGCGCTCGCCGCGCTTCTTTCAGATGGAGAACACCAAGCTCACGCTGGAGATGATCTCGCCCGACTACATCGACTACTTCTACAACCTGCCGGACCGTGTGCGCGAAACCATCATCGCCAAGCAGGACAGCCTCTACAAAGGCGTGAACGCCTCGCTCATCAACCAGATCTACGACCTGCTCGACGACCGGCGCAGCCGCGGCGGCAACAGTGCCCGGCTCATCACCAACTCCGAGCTGACCCACTGTCATCACGAACGCAGGGACGACCGCTTTCATCTGCGCTTCGTGCAGCGCGACGAGGGCGTGCAATACACGCACGTCACCGACGGCGCGATCTTCGCGACCGGTTATGGGCAGAACGTGCCCGGTTTCATCGACGGCATTCGCGAGCGCATCCGCTGGGACGACAAGGGCCGTTACCGGCTCTCGCGCAACTATGCGATCGACGTGAGCGAACGCGAAATCTTCGTGCAGAACGCGGGCCTTTACAGCCACGGCCTCACGAATCCGGATCTCGGCATGAGCTGCTACCGCAATTCGTGCATCCTGCGCGAGCTGACCGGCGTGGAGCACTACAAGATCGAGCGGCGCATCGCGCTCCAGGACTTCTCGGTGCCCGACACGGAAGCGTTCGTGAAAGCGCCGCTGGAGGCGCAATGAAGCTGCGCAGCACGATCATCCTGATGACGACGTTCGCCGTCGTCAGCGACGCAATCCTGATCCCGTTCTATCCGCAATTCTTCGCGGCGCGCTATGGCGTGACGAGCCCCGTGCACGCGGGCGCTTATGTGGCGTTCATCTCGATCGTCGTGATGCTCACGCTCCCGCTCTGGGCGCGCATTGCAAAGCGTATCGACGCCATGCATCTGCTCGTCTATACGCAGTGCGCAGCGGGCGTGCTTTCGGTGGCGAGCTATTTCGCGCCGACGGTCGCGCTCTTCTGGGTACTCTCGCTCGCGATGTTCATGTGCAAGAGCAGCTATCTGCTGATGTACCCGTACATGATGCGGCTCGAGCCGAAGGAGTCGCACGCGCACACCATCGGCGTGCTCTCCGTGGTGGTGCACTTCGGCGCGATCGCGGGCGCGGTGGCGGGCGGCTTCGTCATGCAGGTGTGGGACGCGCATCACTGCATCTTCGCCATGGCCGCCGGCGACTTCGTGCAGA
>DATBXG010000026.1:0-7825 GCA_036514415.1 Paraburkholderia sp. | reverse complement strand
CTGGAACGAATTGGCAACGCCCTCAACAATCTCCCCCTCGCCTCACCGCGGTCTCGCACCGTAAAATACCCCGCCAGCACACCGGAGACGGAAGGCGGTCCGCCGCGCAGTCCCGTCCGGGCCACGCGTGCGCCACCCAAGGCGCTCGCCAGCCGTGTCGCTTGCGCAGCACGCGCCGCTCGCGCAGTTCGTTGCGCACACAACAAATATGGGGGAAGACATCCGATGGGCTACTTTCAATGGTTCACCCTGTGCCTGCCCGAGACGAAGGGCAAGGTGCTGACCGAGGAAACGCCTGTTGCGACGGGCGTGCGCGCGTCTGCGGAGTCCGCTGCACGATGAGCCCGAACATGCTGCAATACCTTCCGTCCCTCCCTGTTGTACGACCGGCATGAAAACGATCGTCCTCGGCGCCGGCGTGATCGGCGTCGCTACTGCGTACTATCTGAGCGAACGAGGCTGCGACGTCACGGTCGTCGAGCGGGAACCGGGCGTCGCGCTCGGCACGAGCTTCGGCAACGCCGGTGTCATCGCGCCCGGCTACGTCACGCCGTGGGCCGCGCCCGGCATGCCCGCGAAGCTCATCAAATACCTGCTCAAGCCCACCTCGCCGCTCATCTTCCGGCCGGCGCTCGACGCCGCGCAGTGGCGCTGGATCGCGCGCTGGCTGCGCGAGTGCGATCTCGAACGCTTTCGCGTGAACAAGCAGCGCATGCAGCGCATCGCGTATTACAGCCGCGAGTGCCTGCACGCGTTTCGCGCCGCGCATGCGTTCGAGTACGGGCGCAGCCAGGGCTACCTCCAGCTCTTTCGCAGCGAGTACGACCTCGAACTCGCACAGCCGGCACTCGGCGTGCTGCGCGACGCGGGCATCGGCTATCGCGAACTCGATTCCGCTGCCTGCGCGCAGATCGAGCCGGGCCTTGCGTGGTCGCGCGTGAAGCCGGTGGCGGGCGTCTATCTGCCCGACGACGAGGCCGGCGACTGCGCACGCTTCACGCGCGAGCTGCGCTCCGTGTGCGAAGCGCGCGGCGTGACGTTTCTGTTCGATACCGAAGTGCTCGCGCTCGAAGCCGCGCGCGGCAAGGTGAACGGCGTGCGCGTGCGCGCGGTACCCGGCCGCCGCACCGCGAACAACCGCAAGGACCGGCGCGAGCAGCGCCGCGCGCCGGCCGAGGTGCTGCGCCCCGCCGAGCGCAGCGAGCCCGCCGACGCCACACCGCAGACGCTCGCCGCCGACGCCGTGGTGGTCGCGCTGGGCGTGGAAAGTGCGGCGCTCGTCGCGCCGCTTGGCGTGCGGGTGCCGCTGTATCCCGTAAAGGGCTATTCGGCCACGCTGCCCGTGGTCGACGAACAGAAGGCCCCGCGCGCCGCGCTCATGGACGAGTCGCTCAAGACGGCGATCACGCGCTTCGGCCCGTACCTGCGTGTGGCGGGCACCGCGGAGCTGGGCGATCACCGCGCGACGCTGCGCGAACAGGCGCTGCAAACGCTCATGAAGGTGCTCGACGACTGGTTTCCCCATGCGGCGACGGCTTCGTCGGCGCAATTCTGGGTGGGGCGCCGGCCGATGGTGCCGGACGGCGCGCCGCTGCTCGGCACGTCGGGCGTGGATGGCCTGTGGCTGAACGTCGGGCACGGCTCGACGGGCTGGGCGATGTCGATGGGCTCGGGCCGCGTGCTCGCGGACCTCGTCACGCGGCGCTTGCCGGAAATCGACCTCGACGGGTTGACGCTGGCGCGGTATCGACGATGAAGCGGCGGTAATGCACCGAGCGGCAACGCCTCAATTGAGCGCGACGCTCGCCAGCGCCTCGTAGCGCGCGCCCTGCTTTGCGAGCGTGCTCGAGTACAGCACCAGCGACTCGAACTGCAGCGGCGGCAGCGCTTCGCCGCCGCTCGCGGCCGGCGCGCCCACCGCGTCGCGCGAGAATCGCGCCAGCGTCACATGCGGGCGAAACGCCCGCGCGTCGAGCGGCAATCCCACATCCCCCATCAGCGAGCGCACGCGCCAGTCGAGCGCCGTGAAGGCATCCGACATCGCCAGCACCGCCACCATCAGCCGCGGATGCGCGCGCCCTGGCCAGCTTTCGATCTTCGTGACCTGCGCGGGCGGAATGAGCGGTGCGCCCTCCGCCAGCCGCCGTGAGAGCAACTCGCCCTGATCGAACGACATCGCGCCGATGAACGCCACCGTCAGATGCAGTTGCGCGTACGGCACTCGCCGCGCGTTGGGCGGCACGTCGAGCGCGGCGAGCGCGTCGCGCGACGCCGCATTGGGCGACAGCGCGACGAAGCAGCGCCGCCACTGATCGGTCTCGCGGGCTTCGGACATGATCGGCGGTCGTTGAGTCGGTCGGGCAATCGCGTCATGGTAACCCGCAGGCGGCTACGCTCGGTGCATGGACGTAAAAAAGCCGGGTCACCCTCTCGGGTGCCCGGCTTTCTGGCTTCGTGTCTCCTGCCGTCTCCCATGCGTCCTGTCTAACCGGCCGTGGACGCACAAGATTTAGCGCGGCAACTCCGAGTTGCCCATCAGGTACGCATCGACGGAACGCGCGCACTGACGACCTTCACGGATTGCCCAGACGACGAGCGACTGGCCGCGGCGCATGTCGCCCGCGGTGAAGACCTTGTCGACCGACGTGTAGTACGCCTTCTCGCCTTCGGTCGAGGCACGCACGTTGCCGCGCGCATCCTTGTCGACGCCGAACGCTTCGAGCACCGGCGAAACCGGCTGCGTGAAGCCCATGGCGAGCAGCACGAGATCGGCCTTCATTTCGAATTCCGAGCCCGGCACTTCGACCATCTTGCCGTCCTTCCACTCCACACGCGCGGCGATCAGCTTCTCGACCTTGCCATTCTTGCCTTCGAGACGCTTCGTGGCGACTGCCCAGTCACGCGAGCAGCCTTCCTCGTGCGACGACGAGGTGCGCAGCTTGATCGGCCAGTACGGCCACACGAGCGGCTTGTTCTCTTCCTCGGGCGGCTGCGGCAGCAGTTCGAACTGCGTGACGCTCTTCGCGCCGTGACGGTTCGAGGTGCCCACGCAGTCGGAGCCCGTATCGCCGCCGCCGATCACCACCACGTGCTTGCCCTTGGCGAGCAGCTGGTTCGGCAGCTTGTCGCCGGCGTTGACCTTGTTCTGCTGCGGCAGGAATTCCATCGCGTAGTAGATGCCTTCCATCTCGCGGCCCGGCACCGGCAGGTCGCGCGGCGTTTCCGAGCCGCCTGCGATCACCACGGCATCGAACTGTTCTTTCAGTTCGTCCGGCGAGATGGTTTCCTTCGCCGTGTTGCCGATGAACGCGGGCAACTCGCCCTTGCCGATGAAGACGTTGGTGCGAAACGTCACGCCTTCGGCTTCCATCTGGCGCATGCGGCGGTCGATCAGCCACTTTTCCAGCTTGAAGTCGGGGATGCCGTAACGCAGCAGGCCGCCGATGCGGTCGTTCTTCTCGAACACCGTCACGTCATGACCGGCGCGCGCGAGCTGCTGCGCCGCGGCGAGGCCCGCGGGGCCCGAACCGACGACGGCAACCTTCTTGCCCGTCTTGTGCTTCGCGACTTGCGGCGCAACCCAGCCTTCGGCCCAGGCCTTGTCGATGATCGCGTGCTCGATCGACTTGATGCCGACCGGGTCGTCGTTGATGCCGAGCGTACACGCCGATTCGCAGGGCGCCGGGCAGATGCGGCCCGTGAACTCGGGGAAGTTGTTCGTGGAATGCAGGACGTCGATCGCGCTCTTCCAGTCCTGGCGGAACACGAGGTCGTTGAAGTCCGGAATGATGTTGTTGACCGGGCAGCCGTTGTTGCAGAACGGGATGCCGCAGTCCATGCAGCGCGCGCCCTGGATCTTCGCGTCGGCGTCGGAGAGCGCCGCCACGAATTCCTTGTAGTGCTTCACACGCGTGAGCGGTGCTTCGTACGCCTCATGCTGGCGCTCGAACTCGAGAAAACCGGTTGCCTTACCCATTTGGTTCTCGTCTATCTCTATCTATTCGGTGAGGGGACCGCGCCCGCCGCCGCGTATCTTTTCGCGCGGCAGGCGCTTCGTCTTCGTTCAGTCGTCGTCTTGCGACCCGGTTGCCAGATCAGGCTGCCAGTTCTTCCTGGTTCGCCTTCTTCGCGCCGAGTTCGCCCAGTGCGCGCTTGTATTCCGTCGGGAACACCTTCACGAACTGGCGGCGTGCCGCATCCCAGTTCTCGAGCAGCGCCTTCGCACGCGGCGAGCCGGTGAACTGGAAGTGGCTCTCGACGAGTCCCTTGAGCAGCGCTTCGTCGGTCTGGCCCGTGTGCCACAGTGCGCGGTCCACGGTGCGCTCCTGCTCGGCCTGTTGCAGGACCGGGTCGAGCGTGACCATCGACTTGTTGCACTTGCCGGCAAACGTGCCGTCCGGGTCGTACACGTAGGCGATGCCGCCCGACATGCCGGCCGCGAAGTTGCGGCCCGTCTCGCCGAGCACGACCACCGTGCCGCCCGTCATGTATTCGCAACCGTGGTCGCCCGTGCCTTCGACAACCGCCGTCGCGCCCGAGTTACGCACGCAGAAGCGCTCGCCCGCGACGCCGCGGAAGAACGATTCGCCTTCGAGCGCGCCGTACATCACCGTATTGCCGCAGATGATGTTTTCTTCGGACTTGCCGCGGAAGTCGTTGGTCGGACGGATGATGATGCGGCCGCCCGAGAGGCCCTTGCCGACGTAATCGTTGCCGTCGCCCACGAGATCCAGCGTGATGCCGCGTGCGAGGAACGCGCCGAAGCTCTGACCCGCCGTGCCCTTCAACTGGATGTGGATCGTGTCTTCCGGCAGGCCGTCGTGGCCGTACTTCTTCGCGACGACGCCCGAGAGCATCGCGCCGACCGTGCGGTTCACGTTGCGCACCGGCTGGATGAACGAGACATGCTCGCCCGTTTCGATCGCGGCCTTCGCCTTCTCGATCAGCGCGTGATCGAGCGCGCGGTCGAGACCGTGGTCCTGCGACTCCACGTGCATGCGCGCGACTTCAGCGCCCACTTGCGGCTGGTAGAACACGCGCGAGAAGTCGAGACCCTTCGCCTTCCAGTGCTCCACGCCACGGCGGGTGTCGAGCAGATCCGCGCGGCCGACCAGATCGTCGAACTTGCGGATGCCCAGCTGCGCCATGATTTCGCGCACTTCCTCAGCGATGAAGAAGAAGAAGTTGACGACGTGCTCGGGCTGGCCCGAGAACTTCGCGCGCAGCACCGGATCTTGCGTCGCGACGCCGACCGGGCAGGTGTTCAGGTGGCACTTGCGCATCATGATGCAGCCCTGGACGACGAGCGGCGCCGTCGCAAAGCCGAATTCATCCGCGCCGAGCAGCGCGCCGATCACCACGTCGCGGCCCGTCTTCATCTGGCCGTCGGCCTGCACGCGAATGCGGCCGCGCAGCTGGTTCAGCACCAGCGTCTGCTGGGTTTCGGCGAGGCCGAGTTCCCACGGCGTGCCTGCATGCTTGAGCGACGAGAGCGGCGACGCGCCCGTGCCGCCATCGTGACCGGCGATCACGACGTGGTCGGCCTTCGCCTTCGCCACACCGGCCGCCACCGTGCCCACGCCCACTTCCGACACCAGCTTCACCGAGATCGACGAAACCGGGTTCACGTTCTTCAGATCGTGAATGAGCTGCGCCAGGTCTTCGATCGAGTAGATGTCGTGGTGCGGCGGCGGCGAGATGAGGCCCACGCCCGGCACCGAGTACCGCAGCTTGCCGATGTACTCCGAAACCTTGTGGCCCGGCAGCTGACCGCCTTCGCCCGGCTTCGCGCCCTGCGCCATCTTGATCTGGATCTGGTCCGCCGACGACAGGTACTCCGCCGACACGCCGAAGCGGCCCGACGCGACCTGCTTGATCTTCGAGCGCAGCGAGTCGCCATCCTTCAGCGGGATGTCCTTCACGACTTCCGGACCGATGATCGACTGCATCGTGTCGCCGTTCTTGATCGGGATGCCGCGCAGTTCGTTGCGGTAGCGCTTCTCGTCTTCGCCGCCTTCGCCCGTGTTCGACTTGCCGCCGATACGGTTCATCGCGACGGCCAGCGTGGCGTGCGCTTCGGTGCTGATGGAGCCGAGCGACATCGCACCCGTGGCGAAACGCTTGACGATTTCCTTGGCCGGCTCGACGTCGTCGATCGAGATCGCGCGCGCCGGGTCGAGGCGGAATTCGAACAGACCGCGGAAGGTCATGTGGCGCTTCGTCTGATCGTTGATCAGATGCGCGTATTCCTTGTACGTCTGGTACGAGTTGCTGCGCGCCGAGTGCTGCAGCTTGGCGATCGCGTCCGGCGTCCACATGTGATCTTCGCCGCGCACGCGGTAGGCGTATTCGCCGCCCGCGTCGAGCATGTTGGCGAGAACCGGGTTGTCGCCGAATGCGTCGCGGTGCAGACGGATCGCTTCCTCAGCCACTTCGAAGAGGCCGATGCCGCCCACCTTCGAGGCCGTGCCCTTGAAGTACTTGGCGATGAGGTCGTCAGCCAGACCGACGGCTTCGAAGATCTGCGCGCCCGTGTACGACATGTACGTCGAGATGCCCATCTTCGACATCACCTTGAGCAGGCCCTTGCCCACTGCCTTGGTGAAGTTGTAGACGGCCTTCTCCGACGACAGATCGCCCTTGAGGCCTTGCGCCATCTGCGCGAGCGTTTCCATCGCGAGGTACGGGTGCACGGCTTCCGCGCCGAAACCGGCGAGCAGCGCGAAGTGGTGCGTTTCACGCGCCGAACCCGTTTCCACGACGAGACCCGTGCTCGTGCGCAGACCGTGCTGCACGAGGTGCGAGTGGATCGCCGAGGTGGCGAGCAGCGCGGGAATAGCGACGTTGTCGCGATCCGCGCGGCGGTCCGACACGATCAGGATGTTGTAGCCCGACTTGACCGCGTCGACGGCTTCCGCGCACAGCGACGCGAGACGCGCTTCGATGCCTTCCTTGCCCCAGGCCACCGGATAGCAGATGTTCAGCTCGTAGCTGCTGAACTTGCCGCCCGTGTACTGCTCGATCTCACGGATCTTCGCGATGTCCTTGAAGTCGAGCACCGGCTGCGACACTTCGAGACGCATCGGCGGGTTGATGTTGTTGGTGTCGAGCAGGTTCGGCTTCGGGCCGATGAACGACACGAGCGACATCACCATGTTCTCGCGGATCGGGTCGATCGGCGGGTTCGTGACCTGCGCGAACAGCTGCTTGAAGTAGTTGTAGAGCGTCTTGTTCTTGTTGGACATGACCGCCAGCGGCGAGTCGTTGCCCATCGAACCAACAGCCTCTTCACCCGACATCGCCATCGGCGCCATCAGGAACTTGAGGTCTTCCTGCGTGTAGCCGAACGCCTGCTGACGGTCGAGCAGCGCGGCGGCTTCGGCGCGCGCGGTCGCGACGTCTTCCGCCTTGGGCTCGATCTCGTCGAGCTTGATGCGCACGGCGTCGATCCAGCTCTTGTACGGCTTGGCGTTGGCGAGGTTGTCCTTGAGTTCCTTGTCGTCGATGATGCGGCCGTGCTCCATGTCGATCAGGAACATCTTGCCCGGCTGCAGACGCCACTTCTTGACGATCTTCGATTCGGGGATCGGCAGCGTGCCGGCTTCCGAAGCCATGATGACCAGTTCGTCGTCAGTGACGATGTAGCGTGCCGGACGCAGACCGTTGCGGTCGAGCGTCGCGCCGATCTGGCGGCCGTCAGTGAACGCGATGGCGGCGGGGCCGTCCCACGGCTCCATCATGGCGGCGTGGTATTCGTAGAACGCCTTGCGGTTCTCGTCCATCAGCGTGTGCTGCTCCCAGGCTTCCGGGATCATCATCATCATCG
>DATBXG010000025.1:0-2578 GCA_036514415.1 Paraburkholderia sp. | reverse complement strand
TTCCTCTCGCGGCCCAAGTTTCAGAACTTGTCATCGGGATTCTTCGGATCGAATAGCCGCCGCTCACCACCTTGAGCGTCACCTGGCTCGTGAGGCGGCTGAGCACGTCGCCATGGCGGGTCCTGTTGAGTACAACGTCTTCGCATCCAAACAAAATGTCGACGGGAACGCTCAGTTCTGCGTAGCGTTGTTCCATCTGCGCGAGATCGTCGCCGTCGTTAATCGTGAAGAGATCGCTCGAGGCGCTGTAGAAGCTGCTGGGAAACATGCAGCACAAGGTGGGCGTCGCCAAGAGAACCAAAGGTGAGTGTTTCCGGGAGCGTGAACGCCACGCGAGCCGTTGCTGCGCCGCGGCAGCGTCGCCGCGAGCGGGCCGTGATTCGCGGTATAGTCATTCGCGACAAGTGGCCTCGCTGTACGCCCTACGCTTTACCGCCGCCGCGCCAGAGCGGTCTGCAACGGAGTTTTCCATGGGTATCCTGGACAGGCTTTGGCCGCGCGCCCGCGCGAAGCAGGAGCCGGAATCGCCGCAAATCCAACCGCTGATCGAGCGTCTGCTCGTGCTCAGCCCTACGCTCAAGCTCGTGCCCGAGTGGCGCGAACGGCTTGTGCCCGCGCTCGCGCAATCGGTCGCGTATGTGCGCGACGTGGTGGACCGCATGCCGCCCGCGCGCGAGGCGAGCGCGGCCACGTGGCTGAGCGACCCCTATATCCACGCATTTTTTGCTGCGCCCGACGAGGTGGGCCACGTGCTGAGCCGCTCGCCCGAACTGCACGCCTGGTTCGAAGGCCATCCGCTCGCGCGCGAAACCTACGCCGTGCTCGGCATGGCGATGAACGAGCGCAGAGGCTTCGGTGTCGAGCAGTATGGCGACGAGGTGCACACCGACGTCATGCAGACCACGTTGAGCTTCGACGACCACCAGGTGCGCGTATGCGGCGAAACGGAAGGCGATCTGCGTGAGCAGATCGTGCAGCGCGTGGTCGAGCAGATCGCGCTGGCAGGCCTCGGGCAGATTGGCGCCGACGAGTCGCGCCGCGACGTGCTCGAACAGGATCGCGCGCTCCTCAGAACGCGCCTGCAACTGCTCACGCGTCATGGTGCGGGCACGGAGCGCATGCTGGGTGAGCACGCCGTGCAAAACGCCGCCGAAGTGGCGAAGGTTGAAGCGCTGATTGCGGAGAACGAGCGCGCGATCGCCGCGCTCGGCCTCAAGAGCGAAGCGCTCGAACGCGGACTCACGGTGATCTGCAACGTGCTCGCGAACCCCGCGCAATACACGAACGTCGAAATGCGTGAGATCTGTCTGAGTCCGATGAACATCGTGCTCGCGGATGGCGGCCCGCGTAACAGCGCGTCGATCATGTTCCCGCTCGCGCGTCTGCCGGCAAGTCCACAGGGTCTGCGCGCGTTCTCGCTGGTGCGCTTCGCGCGCGTCGATCTTCAGCCGCTGCCGCGCGTGCTCGTCGAAGACAGCCGCTTCATGATCTGAATGTGTGTGAGTGCGGCGGCGCCGTCAAAGGTGAGGAGATTCGGGAGGGAGACGCGCGCGACGTGACGGTTCGCGAGCGGCGCGTCCGACCATCACCGTACGAGCGTATTGGCCGCCGACATTTCGTGGTCCCGATCGGCAGGAGAGCCCAACGCCTGCGCGCAAGATTTTCCTGGTAGTCCCAGGTTAAGGGATGCGAATCTTGCCGTGCGCCAGGCGTTAGCAATCGAATCGTTGCGCGCATCGCGCGCGACACATCGAAAGGTGAGCGTTTTCGGGACCGGCGGGCAACGGTGCGCAAATGCGCTTCGAAGCGCTAACCGTCTACGCAAAAAGCCCCTTTGCAAGGGGCTTTTTTGTCTTCAGGCACGACGCCGGTGTTGGCATGCCGGCGCGAAAGGTGAGCGTTTTCAGGAGTCGCGTGCGCGCCAGGCCAGCACGCCGTTGGCGTCGATCGTGAAGCGCACTTCGCCAGCATGTGTTGCGGGCGCGTCTTCTGCGGCGATGTCGAACGTAACGCCTGCGATCTCGACGGCAACGTAGCGGTCTCCGTGACGCAGCGACGTGCCCGCGATGCGCCCTTGCCACGCACCTTCCGGCGTCGCGACGAGCGCGCGCGGCGAGACCCGCCACATGACGCGCGAGCCCACCGCCAGCGACGTATTGGCGCAGGGCAGGCGCAGCCCGTTCGGCGTTTCGATCGCGCCGCCGGCCCGCACGATACCCTCGCCGATGTTGTGCAGGCCGAGCAGTTCGGCCGCGCGCAGCGTGGCGGGCTGCTGGAACACATCGGCCACGGCGCCTGCCTGCAGCACGCGACCCTGTTCGATCACGAGCACTTCGTCGGCGAGCAGGGCCGCTTCGTCCGGATCGTGCGTGACGATCACCGTCACCGCGCCGACCTCGCGCTGCAGCGCCCGCAGCGACTGCTGCAAGCGGCGCCGGCGCGGCGTGTCGAGCGCGGCGAACGGCTCGTCGAACAGCAGCAGTTGCGTGTGCCGCGAGAGCGCACGCGCGAGCGCGACGCGCTGGCGCTGGCCGAACGAAAGCTGGTGCGGCAGGCGCTGCGTGAGCGCCTCGAGACC
>DATBXG010000024.1:0-2325 GCA_036514415.1 Paraburkholderia sp. | reverse complement strand
GAGGCAAGCCGTGCGCAGGGCGCCACCGTCAGTCCCTGACCGAACGGACCGGGGCGACGGGACCGGGGCTACGCTCGCGGCTTCGTTTCCGAGCTGGGCGCGAGAGGCATGGCGGAGGCCGGCAACCCGAACACGGCATCGAAGATCAGGTTGTAGACGTAGGTGTAGACGAGAAAGAACACCGTAAGCCCGAGGTCCAGCCCGAACGCCTCGAGCAGCGACGCGCGCAGCGTGAGCGCGATCATCGGCACGAGGAACAGCACGAGCCCGCCCTCGAAGCCCACGGCATGCGCGATGCGGCGCGCGACGCTGCGGCCGCGCTTCGCCTGGCGCGCTTCCCAGCGCTCGAACAGCAGGTTGTAGACGAAGTTCCAGCCCACCGCGATCAGCGACGAGAACACCGCGGCCGCGCCGGCGCGATCCATGCCGCTGCCCGAGAGCGAGGCAAAGCTCGTGCTGGTGATGACGACTGCGATGCCCTCGAACAGCGTGAGGTACACGATCCGGCGTTTGATGCCCTGCATGGGCTGGCGCTCCTCGCGAGAATCAACCCAGATCGGTGAACACCGAAGCCGCGGACAGACGCGACTTCGGCAGCTTCGCGTTGAAGTCGTCGGCGCTGCGATAGCCGAGGCCGATCACCACGAGCGCGGTGAGGCCCTGCTCGCGCAGGCCCAGCTCCTCGTCGAGCGCCTTTGCGTCGAAGCCTTCCATCGGGCAGGCGTCGATTTCGAGCGTCGACGCGCCGATCAGCAGCGTGCCGAGCGCGAGATACGCCTGCTTTTCCATCCACGCCGGCAGGTCGTTGCGCTCGCGATGCAGGTTCACGTAGAACGAACGCGTCTTTTCCTGACCCGCCTTCGCTTCGGCATTGGCGAAGCGGCCGTCCGCCTCCTCCTGGGCGAGCACTCGCGCGAGGTGCGCTTCGTCCATATCGGTGCGCACGCACAGCACCAGCACGTGCGAGGCGCGCGTCACCTTCGGTTCGTTGTACGCGAAACCTTCCATGCCTTTGGCGATGCGCGCACGCGCCGCGTCACTTTCGGCCAGCACGAAGTGCCACGGCTGCGAGTTCACCGAAGAGGGGCTGAAGCGGATCAGCTCCTTGAGCGCTTCGATGACGTCGGCGGGAATCTTGCGGGCGGGGTCGAACGCCTTGGTGGCGTGGCGGGCTTTCGCGAAGCGGGCGAGGTTCAAGTGGTTTTCTCCATCGTATCCATGGCCGGGGCTGACGCCGGCGGTTCGCACCCGCCGTTTGCACCGGTGTCCGGCAAGGACGACATCGTACCAGCACACGGCACGGCGCGTATGCGCCGGCCGCGGTTACGCCCAGCGCGCCCCGTTTGCCTGCGCTATGCTTGAACGCGGCCGCGCCGCCCCGTTTCCGCGCGACGCGGCCCGCCAGGGAGAATCGATCATGCGTCAGGCCATCCATCATCTGCACGTCGGCACGCGCACGCGCGGGCTCGTCGACATCAGCGCCCAGGTGCGCGCGTTCGTGCGCGAGCAGCGCATCGCCACCGGCCTGCTCACGCTCTTTTGCCGCCACACGTCGGCGTCGCTGCTGATCCAGGAGAACGCCGATCCTTCGGTGCGCCGCGACCTCGAACGCTACTTCGAAACCATCGCGCCCGAAGACGCCCAGCGCTACGAGCACGACACCGAAGGCCCCGACGACATGCCCGCGCATCTGCGCACGGCGCTCACGCACACGCAGCTCTCGATTCCGGTCGAGCAAGGCCATCCCGTGCTGGGCACCTGGCAGGGCATCTATCTGTTCGAGCATCGGCGCGCGGCGCACACGCGCGATGTCGTGCTGCATCTGATCGGCGAATGAGCGCGGCTCGCGCATTCACGCAAATCCCGCATGCAAGCGCTATGCTACGGCTTTCGTTCAACCAGTTCACCGAGGGTTGCCCCAAATGAAACAGTCCGCCGGTTCCATGATTTCCTTTACCCGCCCTGACGGCCAGTCGCTCCAGGGTTATCTCGCCAGGCCGGAAAAGAGCGAAGGCGCACCCGCCATCGTCGTGATCCAGGAGTGGTGGGGCTTGAACGACCAGATTCGCGGCGTGGCCGACCGGCTCGCGCAGGCGGGCTATCTGGCGCTCGTGCCCGATCTCTATCGCGGCAAGAGCACGGTCGAGCAGGAAGAGGCCCACCATCTGATGACTGGCCTCGACTTCGCGGACGCCGCCTCGCAGGACGTATTCGGCGCGGTCAACTACCTGAAGACGCTCACGGACCGCGTGGGTGTGACGGGCTACTGCATGGGCGGCGCGCTCACGCTGCTCGCGGCGACCATGATCCCGGGGCTGTCGGGCG
>DATBXG010000023.1:0-3297 GCA_036514415.1 Paraburkholderia sp. | reverse complement strand
CTGATACCTTTAATCGGCCAAGCGGGCCCTTGCGGCCCGCTACGCCACTGCGCTCACGCCGCCGGCGCGCCCGGCTCCAGGTGCCCGAGCGGCAGCGGCCCATTGCGCTTGAACGTCGTGAGCACGATGTTCGAGCGCACGCTGTCCACGCCGGGCACGCGCATCAGCTTCTTCATGACGAAGGTGGAGAGCGCGTTCAGATCGGGCGCGACGATGCGCAGCAAATAATCGGCGTCTCCCACCACGGCATGGCATTCGAGCACTTCGGGCAGCACGTCGATCTGCTGCTGGAATTGCTCGATGATCGAATCCCCATGATGCTTGAGTTTGAGACTCGTGAACGCGGTCACGCCAAGCCCGAGCTTTTCGGGCCGCAGCACGACGCGATAGCCGTCTATCACGCCCGATGCCTCGAGGCGTTGCAGCCGCCTGCCGATCTGCGAGGGCGACAGCGGCACCTGCTCGCCGAGCTGCTGATGCGTGGCGCGGCCAAAGCGCTGCAGCACGTCGAGAAGCGCCAGATCGAAATGGTCGAGTTCGAGCATGAATGAAATCCGCACTGATTGATTACATGACGCTAGATTATTGCATAAACGGCATCCACCTCGTTGAGTACGCGCACATCCCGCGCACCACCCGCTCTACACTTGCATGACAGCAAGCCTTTTTAGTGGAGCGTTACGAACATGGCCGCCGCCACCGCTAAACTGCAGGAGCAGTTCGACGCGGGTCTCACCACCCGTCCCGATTTCACGATCGACCAGCCGCTCGCGCGCTACAGCGCGGCCGATCACGCCGTGTGGGACCGCCTCTACCGGCGCCAGCGCGTCCTGCTCGAAGGCCGCGCCTGCGACGCCTTCATCGAGGGCGCGTTGCGCATCGGACTGAACGTCGCTCACGTGCCTTCGTTCGCGCAAGTGAGCGAGCGCCTGACGGCGGCGACGGGCTGGCGCATCGTGGCCGTGCCGGGCCTCGTGCCCGACCGCATCTTCTTCGAACACCTTGCCAACCGGCGTTTTCCGGTGACCTGGTGGATGCGACGTCCCGATCAGCTCGACTACCTGCAGGAACCCGACTGCTTCCACGACCTGTTCGGCCACGTGCCGCTCCTCACCGACCCCACTTTCGCCGATGCGATTCACGCCTATGGCCGCGCCGCGCTCGCCGTCGCGGAACGCGCCTTGCCGCTGCTCGCGCGTCTCTACTGGTACACGGTGGAATTCGGCCTGATGCGCGACGCGCATGCACCCAATGGCGTGAAGATCTACGGCGCGGGCATCGTGTCGAGCAGGGGCGAAACGCTCCACAGCGTGGAAAGCGCGGCGCCGAACCGGCTCGCGTTCGACCTCGATCGCGTGCTGCGTACGCGTTATCGCATCGATACGTTCCAGAAGACCTATTTCGTGATCGATTCGTTCGCACAGCTCTTCGATGCACTCGGCGCGGGCATCGCGTCGCGTCTCGCCGACCCTGTCGCGTTCATTGGCGCGCAAGCGCACGCAGCCGGCGACTTGCTGCACAGCGACACGATCATCACGCGCGGCACACGCGAGGGCTGGCTGGACGAGGGCGATGTGTGACCGAAGCGCGACTGGTGCACGCGACGGGTGCATGCCGGGCGCATTGCGCCGCAGCATGCGCGCGCGTTCCTTGACGGCGCCGCTCGCACGCGTGTCC
Organism: Paraburkholderia sp.; assembly: GCA_036514415.1. Classification (GTDB taxonomy): domain Bacteria; phylum Pseudomonadota; class Gammaproteobacteria; order Burkholderiales; family Burkholderiaceae; genus Paraburkholderia. The sequence continues at coordinate 1,620 of DATBXG010000023.1, read as the reverse complement.
CATCCGTGAAAAAATGGCTGATCGGCCAACGGCGCACGCCTGGCCCCAAGCTCAAGACAGGTGCAACGATGATCAACCGACTCACATCCGAAGAGCGCGCATCACAACTCGCCGACCTGCGCGGCTGGCAGGCCGTCGCCGGCCGCGACGCGATCCAGCGCCACTTCCGCTTCGCGGACTTCAACGAAGCATTCGGCTTCATGACGCGCGTGGCGATCAAGGCGCAGGAAATGAACCACCATCCCGAGTGGTTCAACGTGTACAACCGCGTCGAGATCACGCTTTCCACTCACGAGGCCGATGGCCTCACCTCGCGCGACATCGCGCTCGCGCGTTTCATCGATTCGATTGCGCCGGGTCCGCTCAGCGCATAAGCCGCGGAAAGGCATGACTACGCTCTGCGCACTGGGAACAGAAACAATGCGCGCACAGCGCGCGCTCAGGGCGTCATGAAAGCATAATGCAGGGTGCCGGGCCTTCAAACCTTCAGCGTTGAAGGCTATTCTTGAGGGATACGTAAGACTCCCAGGCAGCACGGGCAATCGGGTCTAAACGTTCCGGTGATATGACGTTCTGACGCTGTACAATCAGCAGCGCATACGGCTTGGAGAGCGCACTCGCCTCCTGGCACAACGCGAGTTCATCGCCGCTCGAAGGCGAGCGGTTGCGCCAGAAGTTGATCGCGGCTTCGAGTTCGGTGATCGAAATATCGGACATGTGGATCGTGATCGTGCAACCGTTGCCTGCGGCGCCGCCTGGTCGCTGTGCCTTGAGTCCAGCGAGCGACGCTTCGCGAACTGCGTGCCTGAACGCTAAAACCTATTGTACTTGAGCGAATCCCATGCGACTCCTTCTGATCGAAGACGACCGCCCCATCGCACGCGGTATCCAGTCCAGCCTCGAACAAGCCGGCTTCACAGTCGACATGGTCCACGACGGCATCTTCGCCGAGCAAGCCCTCACGCAAAATCGCCATGAGCTCGTGATCCTCGATCTCGGGCTGCCGGGCATCGACGGCATGACGCTGCTGTCGCGCTTCCGTCAGAGCAACCGGCACACGCCCGTCATCGTGCTCACCGCGCGCGACGAACTGAACGACCGCGTCCAGGGCCTGAACTCGGGCGCCGACGACTACATGCTCAAGCCGTTCGAGCCGGCCGAGCTCGAGGCGCGCATTCGCGCCGTGATGCGCCGCAGCGGCCCGCACGGCGATGTGCCGCGCCCCGAAGTGTCGCTCGGCGGCGTGCGCCTGTCGGGCGTCGATCGCCGCATCTTCAATGACGACAAGCCGCTCGAACTCTCGCCGCGTGAGTTCGCGGTGCTCGAAATGCTGCTGCTGCGTCATGGCCGCGTGGTGAGCAAGGCGCAACTGCAGGACCACCTCACGCACTTCGGCGGCGACCTCGGCGACACCGCGATCGAAGTCTACGTGCACCGCGTGCGCAAGAAGCTCGAGAACTGCCGCGTCGAGATCGTCACGGTGCGCGGCTTCGGCTATCTGCTCCAGGAAATCCGCCAGGCGGCCTGATCCGCCTCATTCCCCGAGCCGGAGCCCGATACGGCGGCGGAGCCCTCCGCCGCCGTTTGCGCATCATCGCGCCCCTTTCCGCTTCTGGCCTT
>DATBXG010000022.1:0-3802 GCA_036514415.1 Paraburkholderia sp. | reverse complement strand
CGCGCGCGACGAGATCCATGTTCAGGCTTCCAACCACGGCCACGCGCCCACGCGCGCCAGCCGGCTTTGCTGCATCAGTCGTCACGACGCCTCCTCGTTGGCTGCTGGTATCGGGCACTCCGTTGGGCATGGCCTTGCGTGTATGGCCTTTGGCTAGCGTCGCCCGTGGCTCAGGCCGCAAGCGGCGCAAAATCCTCCGCCCCGATCCACGGCCCCGTCGATTCGCGGGCGAAGAGCGTGGGCGGCATCACGCGGCGGCGCACTTTGGCGCCTTCCGCCTGGGCGCTCGCGATGCGCTCGATCAGCGTGAGCGCCGCCATGTCGCCGAGCGCGCGCGCCGGCTGGCCGACCGTGGAGAGCGTGGGCCAGGTGAAGTGGCCGAGCTCGATATCGTCGAAGCCGATGATCGAACAGTCGCGCGGCACGTGCAACCCGCGCTCGGCCGCCGCGCGCAACGCGCCGATGCCCATCATGTCGTTGCCGGCGAAGATCGCGGTCGGCCGCACGGTGTCGAACAGCTGCCCCGCAGCGCGGTAGCCGCCCGCACCGGAAAAATCGCTCTCGACGATCGCCCCTGGCGCGATCTCCACGCCGCGCTCGGACATGGCGCGCAGGAAGCCGTGCATGCGCATCGCGCTCACCGCGGCGGTGACCGGCCCGGTGATGCAGCCAATGCGCGAGTGCCCAAGCTCGAGCAGGTGCCGCGTGGCGAGCCAGGCGCCGCGCTCGTGGTCGATCTGCACGAGATCGGCGTCGAGCCCTTCGATGTTGCGGTCGATGACGACGAGCGGCTCGCGGGCATCGGCGAGCGTCGAGGCCAGCACGGCGTCGTCCCCGGCCGAGGCGACGATGAGGCCGTCGATGCGCTTTTCCTGCAGCACGCGCAGGTAATTGCGCTGCTTGGCAGGATCGTCATCGGAGTTGCAGAAGAACACGCAGTAGCCCTTGCGCGCGCACGCATCCTCCACGCCGCGCGCGAGCTCCGCGAAATACGGGTTGGTGCCGTTCGGCACGAGCAGCCCCACGGTCGCCGTGGCGCGCGCCTTGAGCGAGCGCGCCACCGCCGACGGCACGTAGTTCAGGTCGCGGATCGCGCGCTCGACCTTGGCCCGCACGTCCGCCGACACCGGACGCGAGTTGTTCACCACATGCGACACCGTCGTGAAAGATACCCCCGCCACGGCGGCCACATCCTTGATCGTCGCCATCTGTATGTTGCTCCTGCTTTTTTGCTGCCCTGTTGCTGCCGGCTCTCGGCGCGCCCGTTGTTGGTATGGTCAGGCGTCGCTTCCCCGGTCATTTCCGCCCGCCCGCGTTGCATTGCGGGCCGCGCCCTCGTCAAAGTTGTTATGTCCTGCTACCGCCTGCTGCCTCGCCGGCTGCGGTACGTGTCGAGCACGACCGCGACGACGATCACCGCGCCGGTGATGATGCGCTTGGTGGGCTCGTTCGCGCCGATCTGCGCGAGCCCGGCGGCCAGCACCGAGATGATCAACACGCCGAAGAACGTGCTGATCACCGAGCCGCGCCCGCCCATCAGGCTCGTGCCGCCGATCACCACGGCCGCGATCACCTGCAGTTCCAGCCCCACGCCCGCGTTCGGATCGGCGGCTTCGAGGCGCGAGATCTGAAAGAGCGCCGCGAGCCCCGAAAGCGCGCCCATCAACGCGAACACGATCACCTTGTACGGCCTCGGATCGACACCCGCCAGGCGCACCGCTTCCTCGTTGGTACCGATACCAACCAGATAGCGGCCGAACACCGTGCGCGTAAGCGTCAGCTGCGCGATCACCATCACGGCCACCGCGATCAGGAACGCCGGCGAAATGCCGAAGGCGATCGGGTTCGAGAGGAAATCGAACGCATCGCCGATGTACGCCGTGCGCGAATTCGTCATCTGGTACGCAAGGCCGCGCGCGGCTTCGAGCACGCCGAGCGAGACGATGAACGAAGGAATGCGCCACCCCACGGTGACCGCCCCCGTGAGCGTGCCCGTGGCCGCCGCCGCGAGCAGGCCGAGCAGCGCCGCCGGCAGCGCGCCCCAGCCCCACTTGAGCACCGCCACGCTCACCACCGAGGCGCCGAGCGCGAGCACCGAGCCCACCGAGAGATCGATTCCCGCGATGATCAGCACGAAGGTCATGCCCACGGCCATCACCACGAGATCGGGTATCTGATTGGCGATCGTACTGAACGTATCGTACGTGAGGAAGTGCGAACTCAGCAGCGAGAACAGCACGATCATCGCAACCAGCGCGAGCGCGAGGCCCAGGTAGTTCGACAGGCCAAAGCGCGTCCCCACCGGCTTGCCGCTTGCCGTCGCAGAATCCGGCGCAGCAGCGGACACGCTTTTAGCCGAACCGGTTCGTCCAGCGCTTTCGTCGCCCTGGGGCGACGGTTGCCCGCGCAATGGCTCGTTCGTCATCAAGCGCTCCCTCGTGGGTCGTCGTTTCGTTGCTGCGCCTTTCGCGTTTCCACGTTGGCCTGCATGCCGGCCGCGCCAACCTCGCTAACGATTGCGGGTAGTTCCGCCGCGTCGGACACCAGCGCATCCTCGGCGCGCAGACCGGCGAAAGCGGCGGCCAGCAGCTTGTCCTGGCTCCATTCGTCGCGACCGTAGATGGCCGTCATCTTCCCCGCCGACATCACGCCGATGCGGTCGCAGATCAGCATCAGCTCGCGCAGGTCGCTCGACACCACCACGAGCGCGCGCCCCTCGCGTGCGAGTGCGCCCATCAGCGCATAGATATCGAACTTCGCGCCGACGTCGATGCCGCGCGTGGGCTCGTCGAACAGCACGACGCGCATCGACTGCGTGATGTCGCGCGCGAGCCAGCGGCCGATCACGACCTTCTGCTGGTTGCCGCCCGAGAGTTCGCCCACTGGCTGCGCGGGCCCGGCCGTGCGGATGCGCAGCGCGTCGATCTGCGTGCGCGCAAGCGTGTTCTCGCGGGCCGCGTCCACCACGCCGTAGCGCGAGACCGCGCGCACGTTGCCGAGCGTTACGTTGGCGGCGAGCGGCTGCGGGAGCAGCAGCCCTTCGCCCTTGCGGTCCTCGGTAATCAGCGCGATGCCCAGACGCACCGCGTCGACGGGCGAAGCGATCTGCACCGGCTCGGGCGCCGCGCCCGGCGTGGGCGCCAGCGCGACAGTGCCGCGCTCCATGCGGTCGGCGCCATAGATGAGCCGCATCAGCTCCGTTCTGCCGGCGCCGATCAGCCCCGAAATGCCGAAAATTTCGCCCGCGCGCACCTCGAACGACACGTCGCGCACGGCCTTCGCCCGCGTGAGCCCTTCCACCTTCAGGAGCGGCGCGCCGATGCGCCGCTGGCCCAGATCGATGCGCTCGCCAAGCTCGCGCCCCACCATGAGCGCAACGATGCGCTCGGGCGTGAGATTCGCCATGGCGTCCACGCGCACGAGCTTGCCGTCGCGCAGCACCGCGACACGCTGCGCAATGCGCTCGAGTTCTTCGAGCCGGTGCGAAATGTAGACGAGCGCCACGCCGCGCGCCTTCAGCCGTGCGATCTGCTCGAACAGCAGCTCGACCTCGCGGGCCGTGAGCATGGCCGTGGGCTCGTCGAGGATCAGCACGCGCATGTCACCCGCGCTGCCCCCGCTGCCCGATCGGCCCGGACTATCGGCGGCGCCGATCAGGTTGCGCGCGATCTCCACGAGCTGCTGATGCCCGATGCCCAGCTCGCCCACCAGCGTGTCGGGGTCGATCGCTTCGAGCCCGACCTGCGCCATTGCCGCCCGCGCGTTCTCGCGCAGCCGCCTGCGGTCGATCCAGCCGAACCGC
>DATBXG010000021.1:0-4719 GCA_036514415.1 Paraburkholderia sp. | reverse complement strand
TAGCCCGACGCCAGCCAGGCGGCCCGCCATGCCCGCAAAAAAAAGCCCCGGCCTTCGCGGGCCGGGGCTTTTTGCTGCTTTTTGCTGCTTTTTCCTGCTGCTTGCCGCTTGCGCCCCGTCTGTGGGACGCAGGACAGCGTTTATTGCTGCTTGACCGTCAGCTTGTTCGACACCGACTTCACGCCCGCCACGCCTTGCGCGACTTCGCCCGCCTTGTCGATCTGACCCTGATCCGGCACCGTGCCGGTCAGCGAGACGGCGCCGCCATGCGAGCGGACATTGATCTGCGAAACGTCGAGACCCTCGGTCTTCGAGAGCGCCTTGCGCACCGTGTAGCCCAGCTTGCGGTCGGCCTTCTTGGCCGACGTCGCCGGCGCGGCCGAGGTCGTGGCGGGGGGGGCGCTCGCCGAGGTGTCCTGTGCGTAGGACGCGCTGCAAGCCAGCGTCAGGCACAGTGCCGCGCCCAGCGTCTTCAGAATAGCGACCGATTTCATTGTTTTCTCCTTGTGTTCTTCGCGTTGTTGCCTTTATTACCTGGATTAGGACCGCCTCCCTTGCCGGCGGACGGCTCGTGGTGCCGCCCGTCAGCCACGGTCTGACGGCTTCGTTACGACCACCGATGACAGCGCAACGCGCAATGCGCGCGTGCAAGCGCCGCCAGGGTCTGGACGCGATGCGAGAGGCAAGGATGAAGGTTGCAGAATCACGCGTGAATGATGCGCGCATTTCACGCGAATTTTACGTATTACGCCCACCCGGACGGGTCTGTGCCCGTTTGGGTCTGTGCCCGTTTCCTGCTTGTCATGCATGGATGCTCGCCCGCGCTGCGCTTCTCCAACTTTCGAGCGCCGCGCAACAAGCCTCACGCGGCAGGCGAGTCACAATTTAGCCTGGCCGCGCCACAAGCGCAAAGAGTTTAGCGAAGGCGCCCGCGACGCGCGCGTAGCGAGTCACGAGAGGCATTCGTGCATGCCGCCGCAACGCCGAATCTCATGTACCATCGGCGCACGTAGGCCGCGCGCTGCGCGCCATGACCCAACCCGGACCCACCCCCGAACCACCCGAGGCCGCCCCACCCCGATGAAGTCCCGCACCGGCCGCAACCCTCCTCGCCGTCTCGTCGCGCGCTTCGTGGCGATTTCGTGGCGCGACCTGGCAGTCACGTTCGGCCCCATCCTGCTCGTGAGCGTGGCAGCCATCTGGCTCGCGGTGCGCCTCATCCAGCCTGCGCCGCCCAACACGCTCACCATGAGCGCCGGACCCAAGGGCAGCACGTACTGGAACGCCGCCCAGAAGTACAAGGACATCCTCGCGCGCAACAAGATCACGCTGACCGTGCTCGAATCTGAGGGCTCCTTGCAGAACCTGCATCGCGTGGCTGACCCGGGCGCGCACGTCGACGTCGCATTCGTGCAGGACGGCCTTTCGAGCAAGGTGCCCGACGGGCTCGTCTCGCTCGGCAGCGTGGCCTACGTGCCGCTCGTCGTGTTCTATCACGGCCCCGTCGCCACGCGCCTCTCGCAGTTCGCGGGCCAGCGGCTCGCCATCGGCGCGGAGGGCAGCGGCACGCGCGAGCTGGCGCTCACCCTGCTCAAGGCGAACGGCATCGAGCCGGGCGGCCCGACGAAGCTCCTGCCGCTCTCCGGCGACGACGCCGCGCACGCGCTCGTGGAAGGCAAGATCGACGTGGCTTTTCTTGCGGGCGACTCCGCGCAGCCGCCGGTGATGGGCCGCCTCATGCGCACGCCCGGCGTGCGCTTTTTCGACTTCACGCAGGCCGACGCCTACGCGCGCCGCTTCCCCTACCTCACGGCCATCACGATTCCGATGGGCGCGTTCGACTTCGGCCGCAACCTGCCTCCCGAGCCGCTGCAATTCATCGCGCCCACGGCCGAGCTGGTGGCGCGCGACTCGCTGCATCCCGCGCTCTCCGACCTCTTGATCGAAGCCGCCAAGGAAGTGCACGGCCGCTCAACGCTCCTGCAGCGCGCGGGCGAGTTCCCCTCGCCGCGCGCCCAGGACTTCCCGATCAGCGCCGACGCCGCGCGCTATTACAAGTCGGGCAAGAGCTTCCTGTACCGCGTGCTGCCGTTCTGGGTCGCGAGCCTCGCCGACCGGCTCGTCGTGCTGCTCGTGCCGATCATCGTCGTGCTGATTCCCGGCATGCGGATCGTGCCGTCGCTCTACGCCTGGCGGGTAAAATCGCGCATCTACCGCTGGTACGGCTCGCTCATCGCACTCGAGCGCGCGGCGATGGCCGACATCTCGCCAGGCGAGCGCCGTGCGCTGCTGCGCCGCCTCGACTCGATCGAGGAGTCGGTGAACGGCATGAAGATGCCGCTTGCCTACGCAGAGCAGTTCTACGTGCTGCGCGAGCACATCGGCTTCGTGCGCGAGCGGCTCGCGGGGGCGCGCGACACGCGGGCGGCCGAAGGCGCCGACGAGACAGAGGCGCAGGAAGGCGAAAGTCATCAAGCGGGCACAGCAGGCACAGAGGCGAGCCATGCAGAAGAAAGCGGCGGCAACGACACAGGCGAGCGCACGCACTAGCGCCGCTGCACGCATTTTGAACCGGTTGAACCCGACAATGGGCCACGCGCACAACGGCCCGGACATAGCGCTAGAGCGGAGGAACAGCATGATCGACGGCATCGACGCCAACCAGCCAGCCTGGTTCTACGACTTCGTATCGCCGTTTTCGTATTTGTTGCTGGAGCAGCACGACAAGTGGCCCGGCTTCGACTTCGTGCCGACGCCCGTGCTGCTCGCCGAACTGTACCGCCACTGGGGCCAGCCGCTCAGCTCCGCGATCCCGGCCAAGCGTGTCTTCACCTACCGGCACGCGCTCTTTCGCGCCGAGCAGCTCGGCATTCCGTTCAAGATGCCGCCCGCGCACCCGTTCGACTCGATCAAGCCGATGCTGCTCGCCATCGCGGCGGGAGGCGACTTCGCGTGCGTGCGCGAGATCTTCCGCTTCATCTGGCGCGAGGGGCGCGACCCGTCGAGCGAGGAAGGCTTCGAGCAGCTTTGCGAGCGCGTGGGCATTGCGCACGGCGAGTCGCTGATCGAACAGGAAGCCGTGCGCGCGCAGTTGCGCCGCAACACCAATGACGCGGTCTCGATGGGCGTGTTCGGCGTGCCGACGTTCTGGATGAACAAGCAGCTCTTCTGGGGCGAGGACGCGCTGCCGATGGTGCTCTACTGCGCGCGCTCGCCGAACTGGCTCGATTCCCGCGAGGTCAAGCGCATCACGTCGTTGCCTTCGGGACTCGCGAAGCACGCAGCGGAGTGACGGGCAGCGCGCCGCCTGCGTATCGCGGATTCGCGCCCTTCTGCCCTTCTGATTCCCGGCGTGATTCCCGGCATGCCGCGCACCCTATGGCGGCGGCGCGCGAGCCGGCTTATGGTTATGGGTGAATCCGTGCGCGCACCTGTGTCGCCTGTGTCTATACGCGCACGCGTCTTTGCCCGCCACGCCCCATGGACGACGATACCGCCCTCTCCCTCGACATCTGGCTGGTGCGTGTGCTGCGCACGCTGCTGGTGGAGCGCAGCGTCACGCAAGCCGCGCTGCGCCTGAACCAGACCCAGCCTGCCATCAGCACGGCGCTGCGCCGGCTGCGCGAGATCCTGGGCGACCCGATACTCGTGCGCGGCAAGGCAGGCATGGTGCCGACCGAGTACGGCGAGTCGCTGCTGCAGCACGCGCAGCGCGTGCTGCGCGACGTCGAGTTCGTGGCCACGCCGCACGGCGACTTCGACCCGGCGCGCTCGAAGCGCACCTTTCGCCTCGCCGCCCCCGACTATCTCAACGACTTCTTCATGCCGACGCTCATCGCGCGCTTTCGCGAGACGGCGCCGGCGGCACGGCTCGAAATTCTCTCGCTCTCGCCCACGCTCGACCACCACGGTGCGCTGGACGCGGGCGAGCTGGACATCGTGATCGGCAACTGGCCGAAGCCCGAGGCGCGTTTCGCGCGCAGCGACCTGTTCTCCGACAAGGTCGTCTGCATGATGCGCGCGGACCATCCGCTCGCGCGCCGCGAACTCACGCGCGAGGCCTATCTCGCAGCGCCTCATCTCGCGCCCACGCCGTACACGGGCGCGCACGCGAGTGCGATCGATCTGGGCTTCGCGAAAGCGAAGGCCGAGCGCCGCATCGTCGCGACGCTGCCTTACTTCGGGCTCGTGCCGCAGGTGTTGCTGCAATCGGATCTGCTCTTCACGACGACGCGGCGCTTCGCGCAGCATTACGCGAAGCTGCTGCCCATCGCCGTGGTCGACACGCCGTTCGCGTTTCCGCGCATTCGCTGCTACCAGATGTGGCATCCGCAGCCGGACAGGCCGAGCGACGTGGGATGGCTGCGGGCGTTGATCGAAGAAGTGTCGGGGACGTTGACGGCCGAGCGCGCCGCGAAGCGCCCGCGAGCGAAGAGGGCCACGAGCGCCGCAGGCAACGAGACGCCCACGCCGCCCGTCGAAGCGGTGTGAAGCGACCGTCCCGCTTGCGTGCCTCCTGGGCGTTTTTCGCTCAGGCTCGCTCAAACGCGACCGTTCTCACTTCGGCCGGGCGTTGCGCCACCCGCATTTGCATGAGCTGCGCGGCCACGGCCACCGCAATCGACGAAGGCGCCTTGTCGACGATGCCCGTCACGCCGATCGGGCATGTCATCTCGCCAAGCTGCTCCACGGCTATGCCGCGGTCCAGAAGCCGCCGCT
>DATBXG010000020.1:0-3325 GCA_036514415.1 Paraburkholderia sp. | reverse complement strand
AAACTCGACGACTTTCGCCGATGCATCGGCACAATAAGCTCGCCGCGCTGTAAATCACACCGCAATTTGACAGCCGTCCGACCCATTAACCCTACCCCCTAACCCTCCGTGCGCTCACGCCTTGCTCACGTCCGCGCGCCGCCGCTAAGCGGGTTGCATGGGACGGAGCGGGTTACCCGGGATGAGCCGCGTCGCGGCGGGACTGATCGCCGTGCTGCTTGCCGCTGCCACGGCGCAGGCCGGCGGCTGGGCGACGGTGCATCGCTACGCGAAGCCGACTGGCGCCTGCGCGGGACAGGAAGTGCTCGCGAGCTATTACTGGTCCGGCCGGCGCACCGCGAGCGGCGAAGTCTTCGACGCCAACGGCAACACCGCGGCGGCGCGCACCTGGCCGCTCGGCTCGACCCTGACCATCACCAATCCGCACAACGGCCGCTCGATCACGGTGCGCATCAACGACACCGGGCCGTGGGGCATCGCGTTCCGGCAGGGCGCGCGGCTCGATCTCGCGCGCGGCGCGGCGCGGCGGCTCGGCATGCGCGGCACGCAATATGTCTGCGTGTCGTGAGGCGGGCTCGCGCGCGCTCTTGTTAAGGGCAATGGGCGGCGACATGATCGCGGGCATCTGAGACCGCCGAGCTTCGAGACACGTCCTTGGAGATCCGTCCGTGCGTGCCGTGGTGCCTCTGCTGATATTGGGCGCACTTGTCGCGACGCCCGCTTCCGCCTTCGACATCAATTCCTTCCGCGCGCAGCACAAATTGCCGCCGCTCTCCTATTCGGCGGCCTATGCGGGCGCGGCGCAGGCGCATGCCTATGATCTCGCGCGGCGCAACCATCTAGACCACAACGGCTTCCGCGAACGCATGGGCGCGCTGTCCTCGCGCGCGGCAGAGAACGTGGCCTATGGCTGCGCCGACGCGGAGTGCGCCTACCGCATGTGGGCGCTCTCGGCCGGCCACCGGCGCAACATGCTGATGAAGGGCATTTCGAGTTACGGCCTCGCCAACGCGGTGTCGGCGAGCGGCCGGCATTACTGGGTGCTGGAATTGGGGAATTGAGGTGGCCTTGTCCCCCCGCCCTACTTCTTTTCCAGCATCAGCGTGCCCTTCTGCCCGATCACCCGCTGGGCGGCGGCGGCGAAGCGCGCCAGCAGCCACGGCAGCATCACCTCGACGCGCACGCTCTCCTCGCCGACCGCGATCGAGCCCGTTGCGTGCTGGCCGATGGCCGAGATGCGGAAATGCAGCGTGTCGCCGTCCCAGCGCTGCTCGTCGAAGTGAAGCGCCCAGGCGAACTCGCTTTCCGCCCTGCCGAACCCGGATTTGATGCGGTCGAGCGCCTCCTGCTTGCCCAGGCGGTGCGGGATGGTGACGACGAGCGGCTCCGGCATAGGCGACTCCCGGTCGGACGGACTCAAATGTGTCGACGGTCAATATGGTAACCGCCAGCCCCGCCTGCTGTTTCCGGAACGGCAAAGGGCTTCGCGCATTGAATCGGCCGTGGACCGCCTACTTTCCCAGCCCGGGTCCTGCTTGGCTCGGGTCCTGCCCGGGGAGCTGTTTTCGGGAGTTCGTCTTATGCGACTTAGCGCGCTGGCCGCCGCCGCCCTCCTGCTTGCTGTGTCGCAGGCGCGCGCGGAATTGCTCATTTACATAGACAAAGGCGTACAGCAGATGACCGTCATAAAGGACGGCCGCGCCGTCTTCCGCTGGCCGGTATCGACGGGAATTGCGCAATACGACACGCCGGGCGGCGACTTCCGCCCCTTCCGCATGGAGAAGGACCATTTTTCCAAGGAATGGGACGACGCGCCGATGCCCTACTCCATCTTCTTCACCAAGCAGGGCCACGCCATCCACGGCACTAACCACACCTCGATCGGGCGGCCGGCCTCACACGGCTGCGTGCGGCTGTCGGTGGCGCATGCGGAGGAGTTGTGGCAGCTGGTGACGCTGGAGGGGATGAACAAGACCAAGGTCGTGCTCACCGGCGAGATTCCCGGCTCGGATGCGGTCGCGCGGCGGCGTTATCGCGACGAGGATGTAATGACCGGTTCGGCGCCGTCCGACATGCGCGGCTATCCGCGCTACTACAGCACCGACGTGCCGCGGGCTCCTCCCGGCTACACGTACCGCTACCAGCAGCCGCAGCCTAATTACTATCAGTACCAGCAGCCCGTTTACCGCTACAACTACGCGCCCTATCCGTGGCGGTGAGCCTGTTCGCGTGAGGTGAACGGCGGATTGCGCAGCGGCTCGCGACGCGCGAAGTTGCCGGCCGCATGACGACGGTTGCCCGCCTCACCACCGACGCGAACACCGCGCGCCGCATCGCCTCGTTCCTCGCCGAAACGCTGGATTCCGAAGACGCCGTCTGCGGCGCCTTCGAGGACGAGAAGGGGCGATGGCACGTCGCGATCCATTGGGATGGCGAAGCCGACGAGCCGCGCCTGCGCGATCTCGTTGCGCTTGCGGCCAGGGACGACGCCGCGCGCGCCCTCGTGTTTGAGCGCGTGGTCGAGGCGGACTGGGTCAGGCGCAGCCTCGAAGGCCTCACGCCCGTGCGCGCCGGCCGCTTCGTCGTGCACGGCTCGCACGATCGCGGCCGCATCCCAGCGAACGCGATCGGCATTGAGATCGAAGCCGCGCTCGCCTTCGGCACCGGCCATCACGGCACCACGCGGGGGTGCCTCATCGCGCTGGATACGCTGACGAAGCGGCAGCAGCCGAGAAACATCCTCGACATCGGCACCGGCTCCGGCGTGCTGGCGATCGCCGCTTCGCGGCAGCTTAATGCGAACGTGATCGCGAGCGACATCGACCGCGTCGCGGTCGACGCCGCGCGCAACAATGCGCGGCTTAACCGCGCGCCGAGCATCCGCTTCGTGCACGCCCCGGGCGCGAGCGCCCGCGCACTCATCGCGCCCGCACCTTACGACCTGATCTTCGCCAATATCCTGCTCGGGCCGCTTGTGCGGCTTGCGCGTCCGATCCGCCGTCTCGCCGCACCGGGCGCGCATGTGGTGCTCTCGGGCCTGTTGCCGTCACATGCGAATGGCGCCTTATCGGCCTATCACGCGCAAGGCTTCGTTCTGGAGCGCCGCATTCCGCTCGACGGCTGGATGACGCTGCTGCTCCTGCGACCGGCGCGTTGCGTGCACAGCAGGCGCCGGTAAAGTGCCGCGATGTTCACGGCCAAGTTCCAGACCTTCGACGATCCCGCTGGCCACAAAGAGAGCGCAGCGCGCGTCGCCGCATTGCGAGCCGAACTGGAAGCGCGCTCGCTCGACGGCTTCATTGTGCCGCGCGCCGACCGCCAGCAG
>DATBXG010000019.1:0-2995 GCA_036514415.1 Paraburkholderia sp. | reverse complement strand
GAGCAGCGCGCCCGCCTGCGCGCTGCTCGAGCCGGTGCCGGCCGTGTAGGAGGTCAGCCCGTTCAGGGCATCGACGTAGCTGTTGTACGCCTTCACGAAATCGCGGATGGCAGTGCCCGTCGCTTCGGTGTCGGGCGCGATGGTGAGCGTTTGCTTCGTGCCCACCGAGGCGCTCTCGAGCTTGATCGTGATGCCGCTGACCACGCCCTCCAGCGTGTTGCTCGCGCTCGTCACGCGGGTGCCGTCGATGCGCAGTTCGGCGTCGCCGGCCGCCTCGACTTGGCGCATTTGCGAAGAGGCGAGGCGTGCATCGACGCCCGAGCCCGGCGTCACTTCAATGGGGTTGGCCGCGCCCGTCGTGTTCGACGTGAGGACGAGATGCTGGCCGTCGGAGCCGCTGATGATCGACGCCGTGACGCCCGGATTGTCCTTCGCGCGGTTGATCGCCGCGGCGACGTCCGTGAGCTTGTTGCCCGCGGCGATCGTCAGATGCATGGACTTGCCGCCCATCGAGATGTCGAGGCCGCCTTCGCCGAGCGTCTCGCCGGTGTCGAACTTCTGCGAGGTGAGCTTGTGCGCCGTCGCCAGATGATCGACTTCAACAGTGAAGCTACTCGCCACGGCGCCCTTGCCGGCCACCGCGCTCAAACCCTTGTCCTTCTCGCTCGTCGTGACGGTGAAGCGTTGCAGCGCGGCGCCGTCCTTGAACGGTTCGAGTGCGGTCTGGAGCGAAGCGAGCGCCGACTTCAGCGTGCCGAGCGCCGATAGCGTCGTATTGCCGGTGGTTTGCTTCGCGCTGAGGATGGCGCCCGGCCCTGCGATCTTCGCGTTGACGAGCGCCTTGACGAGCTGGTTGACGTCGAGCGAAGAGTTGGTCGCGCCGCTGATGATCGATTGCGCGGCGTCGCTCAGCGCGCTGTTCGCGCTGGCGATCGTGGCGTTGGTGGTGTTCGTGATCGTGCTTGCCATGAAAGAGGTCCGTTCGTTCTGGTGCGTCGGATCGACGGAACGCGCGAATGCGCGGCCATGCTTTCATTACGGCAAGCTTTCAGGAAACTTAATGTAAGGATCGAAAAGAATTTGAAAAAATCGCGCGCCTTCGCGACGCCACGCGGCGAGCGTGCGCCGTCGGCTTCAGACGTGCTCGGGAAAGCCCGCGCGGCCTTGCGTGAGGTCGCGCAGCGCGTCGCGGGCGGCTTCCACGGCGCTGGCGGGCAACTGGATCGTGAGGCGGACGGTCATGGTGTACTGGCTGTCCGTGAGCGCGAACTGCGCCTGCTCGATCCAGTGGCGCACGCGGGTTTCGTCCGGGTAGCCGAGTTCGACGGTGAGGCGCGCCAGCGCGATGCGCTCGACGCGCACGGCCCCATGCAAGGCGCTGGCGATGGCGTCGGTATAGGCCCGGACGAGGCCGCCCGCGCCGAGTTTCACGCCGCCGTAGTAGCGAACCACGGCCGCGAGCACGCCGTCCAGGTCGTGGTGGCGCAGCACTTCGAGGATCGGCCGTCCAGCGGTGCCCGACGGTTCGCCGTCGTCGGACATGCCGGACTGGCCGCCCGCGAGCAGCGCCCAGCAAACGTGCGTGGCGGCGGGGTGTTCGTCGCGCAGACGGCGTATTTCAGCCATGGCCGCTTCGCGGTCGGCAACGGGAATGGCGTGCGCGATGAAGCGGCTCTTGCGGATCTCGAGTTCCGCGCTGACGGGATGGGCTAGCGTAAAGGTCGGCACAAGCGGGTCGGCACAGCAGGTGGGTGACGCGGGCGAAACCACCATGTTAACCGATGAACACTGGCGGGCTTTCGACGTCCGTCCCCATATCTTGCCAATTTACGTAACGGTTTCTTGCGCCGGACGCTAGTGACGCACCGGCCTTCTGCCCTGATAATGCTCGACATGACGGGTCTAGCTCTGGCTGGAGCGAAGCCGAACTCCTCATTCGGTGATCCGTCATATTTCATTCTCTTGCGGCGCCATTCTGGCCGACGCGTGTATCCCACGAGCCCCCTCGCGTACGAGCGCAAAAAAATCCCCGGTCGGAATGTCTCCCGACCGGGGTTACAAGGCTCGCCTGTTCTCAAGAGGCAGCTCCACCTTACGTCCGCAAAATTGCGTCCGCAATTGGAAAAAAACCTGGTGCGCATTGCGCCTGCAGCGCGCCAGTGTTCGCTGGCGCTCGCCAGCGAGCGCGCAAAAAAATCCCGGCCATCACTGGCCGGGCAATGAGAATACACCGTGCGCTCCGGGGAACGAAACGCCCAGTAACGTTACCTGCCGCTCGCGCGGCCGGCAACGTCTGCGCATTACCCGTCATTACCGACTGTGGCCTTTCGCGGCGGCGGCCCGCGGGTGGCATGGCGCGCTGGATCCTATGTGTGGCGGTGGATTCAGCCAAATTGATTCGGATAGCGAATGATGTTTTCGCGAGTATCCGCGCGCGGCGAAGTAAGGCGCGGAAATGCGCCGAGGCCGGTCTTCCTTTGGGGAAGACCGGCCTCGGTGTGCCGCTTTCAGGCGCCACAAGAGCGAGCGGCCTGTCGATCACGTGGATCAGTAACGCGGCGGGGGCGGCGGACGATGGTCGTCGTCGCGGTAGTGCGGGGGACCCGGATCGCGCGGGTGATGGTGCATCCACTCGTCGTGCTCCCAATAGCGGTGGCCGTCGTAGTAACGGTTGTCGTGCCAGCCGATCGAGACGCGCGCGTCCACCGGCATCATGTGCGGCTGACCGTATTGCGGCGCCGATTCGGCACGCAGCCCATACGGTGCGGATTGAGCGAAGGCGCTCGATGCGCCCATCAATGCGCCGCCGGCGATCAGTGCTGCGGCGATGGCGCGGGCGGGGGTCTTCCAGCTCTTCGTATTCATGAGTTACCTCCTCTTTGGTTGCGTCGTCATTCACGCGGCATCGGGATGCCTTTGTGTTGCGACCACGGTTCAAAGCTTATCGGCCCGAAGCGGAGGAAAACGTGACCACTTGTAAGCTTTCGTTTCATAC
>DATBXG010000018.1:0-5633 GCA_036514415.1 Paraburkholderia sp. | reverse complement strand
CGCAGGTTCTTGCCGCTCGCGGTGCGCACGACGCCAGGCGCCACTTCGATCACACGTTCGCTCGTCAGCAGCTTCACGCCGAGCTTCTGCAGCAACTCGCCCGTTGCCGAAGACACGCGCTCGGGCAACGCGGGCAGAATGCGCGGGCCCGCCTCGATCAGCACGATGCCCACGTCGTTGCGCGGATCGAGCTTGTGCAGCCCATAGGCCGATAGCACCTGCGCGGTGTTGCGCAGTTCGGCGGAAAGCTCGACGCCCGTCGCGCCCGCGCCGATGATCGCCACTTGCACGCGCGGTTCGGCTTCGCCGTTCATGGCCGGAGCGGGGTCGTCCGCCGCCACCCCCGCCGCGACGCTTTCGGGCGCCTGATGCTCGGCGCGCATGCACGCTGCGATGAGGCGCTTGCGAAAGCGTTCGGCCTGCTCGACGGTGTCGAGCGCGATGGAATTTTCGGCCGCGCCCGGCACGCCGAAAAAGTGCGTCGTGCTGCCGATCGCGAGCACGAGCGTGTCGTATTCGAGCACGCGCTCGGGCAGCATCTCCGCACCGTCTTCGTCGAGCACGCGCCCGAGCGTGATGCGCTTCGCCGCGCGGTCGAGCCCGGTCAGCTCGCCCTGCTGGAACTCGAAGCCATGCCAGCGCGCCTGCGCTGGATATTCGAGCTGATGCGTGAACGGATCCATGCTGCCCGCTGCGACTTCATGCAGGAGCGGCTTCCAGATATGCGTTGGATAGCGGTCGACCAGAGTGACCGATGCCGCTTGCGGCCTGCCCCGCTTCGCGCGCGCTTCGCCGTAACGATCGCCGAGCCGTGTTGCCAGTTCCAGCCCGCCTGCGCCTCCTCCCACAACGATAAAGCGATGCATAGACTCTCCGTGCATGTCGAAAGGCGATAGAAAGGCCGATGCATCGACAACATCACGTGCGAGGCACCGGCCTTCATTCAATTCATTGTCGGCTGACGGAGCGCGCGGCGGCAACCCTCGCGGCGCGCATTCGCGACATCACGCACGCGAGGCTTGCCTTATCGCGCGCGTGCGTTTACGTCGATGACGTCGATTCGGTCGATTGCGTCGTTTGCGTCTTTGCTGCGTGATGGCGCATTCAGTATGTGCTTAGTAGAGCTTTGCTACGCATGCGAGGAGGCTCCACGCTTCGTCAGTGCGCCTCTTCCCAGTTCTCGCCCACGCCCACTTCGGCCACGAGCGGCACCTTGAGCTGCGCCACCGAGCACATCAGCTCGGGCAAGCGCTTGCGCACTTCGGCAAGCTCGTCGCCGGGCACTTCGAGCACGAGTTCATCGTGCACCTGCATGATCATCTTCGTGCCGATCTTGCGTTCGTCGAGCCACTTCTGCACTGCGACCATGGAAAGCTTGATGAGATCGGCGGCCGTCCCTTGCATGGGCGCATTGATGGCGGCGCGCTCGGCCGCCTGGCGGCGCGGGCCGTTGCCGCCGTTGATTTCGGGCAGCCACAAACGGCGGCCGAATACGGTCTCCACGTAGCCGCGCGATTTCGCGTCCATGCGCGTTTCGTCCATATAGCGCGCAACGCCCGGATAACGCGCGAAATAGCGGTCGATATAGAGCTTCGCCGCGTCGCGCGTGATGCCGAGATTCGACGCGAGCCCGAATGCGCTCATGCCGTAAATAAGGCCAAAATTGATGACCTTGGCGATGCGGCGCTGGTCCGCGCTCACTTCGAGCGGCGTCACGCCGAACACTTCGGATGCCGTAGCGCGGTGAATGTCGTCGCCGCGCGCGAATGCCGCGAGCAGCGATTCGTCGCCCGAGATATGCGCCATGATGCGCAGCTCGATCTGCGAATAATCCGCGGAGACGATCTTGTGGCCCGGCGGCGCGATGAACGCCTCGCGAATGCGCCGGCCTTCGCCGGTGCGCACGGGGATGTTCTGCAGATTCGGATCGTTCGACGCAAGACGGCCCGTGACCGCCACGGCCTGCGCATAGTTCGTGTGAACACGGCCCGTTTGCGCATTGACCATGCGCGGCAGCTTGTCGGTGTACGTGGACTTGAGCTTGGCGAGACCGCGATGCTCGAGCAGGATCTTCGGCAGCGGGTAGTCTTCGGCGAGCTTTTGCAGCACTTCTTCGTCGGTGGAAGGCGCGCCGCTCGGCGTCTTCTTCACGACCGGCAACTGCAGCTTTTCGAAGAAGATCTGGCCGATCTGCTTGGGCGAACCGAGATTGAATTCGCCGCCCGCGAGCGCGTACGCTTCCTCTTCGAGTGCGATGAGGCGCACGGCGATTTCCGCGCTCTGCTTTTCGAGCCGCCCGGTGTCGATCAGCACGCCGTTGCGTTCCATCTTGCGCAGCACGCGCGACGTGGGCATCTCGATGTGGCGATACACGTAATCGAGGCCTTTCTCCGGCGCGATCTGCGGATAGAGCGCGCGATGGAGCTGCAGCGTGACGTCGGCGTCTTCGGCTGCGTATTCGGCGGCCTTGTCGAGCGGCACGTCGTCGAAGCCGATCTGCTGCGCGCCCTTGCCTGCCACCTCTTCGTACTTGATCGTCTTGATGCCGAGATGGCGCAGCGCGAGGCTGTCCATGTCGTGGCTGCGATGCGATTCGAGCACATACGATTCGAGCAGCGTGTCATGCTCCACGCCGTTCAGCTCGATGCCGTAGTTCGCGAGCACCTGCTCGTCGTATTTCATGTGCTGGCCGACTTTTTTGTGCCTCTCGCTTTCGAGCCACGGCTTCAGGCGCGCGAGCACTTCGTCGAGCGGCAACTGATCGGGCGCGTCCGGGCCGCGATGCGCGAGCGGCAAGTACGCGGCCACACCAGTCTCGGTCGAGAACGACATGCCAACGAGCTTCGCGACCATCGGGTCGAGCGCCGTGGTTTCGGTGTCGAACGCGGTGAGCGCGGCGGCTTCGATCTTCGTGAACCATGCGTCGAACTGCGGCCACGTCTGGATCGTTTCATAGTGGCGCGGCGCATCCACGAAGAGCGCAGGCTGCACATTTGCGTCTTTCCCGGGCGCGTCGCCTTTGGTGGCGGCGGGCACCGTCTCGCTCTGCTGACTCGCTTCGGTGACTTCACGCAGCCAGGTCTTGAAGCCGTGGCGCGCGAAGATGTCGCGCAGTTCTTCGCGCGCTTCGGGACGCGTGGCGAGCGACGCTTCGATCGACTCGATGTGTGGCTTGAGGTCGCAAGCGGTCTCTACCGTCACGAGCTTTCTCGCCATCGGCAGGAAGTCGAGCGCGTCGCGCAGATAGCCGCCCACGGCGCCTTTGATTTCATCTGCATGCGCAATCACGCCGTCGAGCGAATCGTATTGCGCCAGCCACTTCACCGCGGTTTTCGGGCCGCACTTGTTCACGCCCGGCACGTTGTCGACGGTGTCGCCAATGAGCGAGAGATAATCGATGATCCGCTCCGGCGGCACGCCGAACTTCGCGATCACGCCTTCGCGATCGAGCGTTTCATTCGTCATCGTGTTGATCAGCGTGACGTGGTCCGTCACGAGTTGCGCGAGGTCCTTGTCCCCCGTGGAAACGATGACGTTCATGCCGAGCTTCCCGGCCTGGCTGGCGAGCGTGCCGATCACGTCATCGGCTTCGACGCCTTCGATCATCAGCAGCGGCCAGCCGAGCGCGCGCACCGCCGTGTGAATGGGCTCGATTTGCGCTGCAAGCGGCTCAGGCATGGAAGGCCGGTTGGCCTTGTATTCGGGATACCAGTCATCGCGAAACGTCTTGCCCTTTGCATCGAACACGCACGCGCTATACTCTGCCGTAACGTCCTTGCGCATGCGACGCAGCATGTTGATGATGCCGTATAACGCGCCCGTCGGTTCGCCGTCAGGACCGCGCAGATCCGGCATCGCATGGAAGGCCCGATAGAGATAGCTAGAACCGTCGACCAGCAGCAGGGTCTTACCTTCCAGCCGAGTGTGTAGCTGTAACTTTGTATCCACGCGTAGTTCTTCAGGCATTATGGACAAGAGAAAAGTGATTCCGAGTCTGCGTTCACTCGCAGATCAAGAGCGCGCGACGGCCAAGAAGGCGCGCGCATCGTGGCAAATGTTCACGATTATGGCAGAGTTTATCGAGGCGACCGAGTACCTGTCCGAGATCCGGCCAGCGGTCAGCATCTATGGCTCGGCACGCCTGAAACCGGAGTCGGAGTACTACCAGCTCGCCAGCACCATCGCGCGAAAGGTGTCGGACGCAGGCTTCGCCGTGATCTCCGGCGGCGGCCCCGGCATCATGGAAGCCGCGAACCAGGGTGCGCACGGGGGCAAGTCGCCTTCGGTGGGCCTGAACATCGAGTTGCCGCACGAGCAGTCGGGCAACCAGTGGCAGGACATCTCGCTGCGTTTTCGCCATTTCTTCACGCGCAAGGTCACGTTCGTCAAGAACTCCGACGCCGTGATCGTCATGCCCGGCGGCTTCGGCACGCTCGACGAACTGGCTGAAGTGCTGACGCTCATCCAGACGAAGAAATCGCGTCACGTGCCCATCATTCTGGTGGGCGCCGCGTTCTGGAAGGGCCTGCTCGACTGGTTCCGCTCGGCGCTCGTGCCGATGGGCCTCATCAATCCCGAAGACATGGACCTGATGCAGGTGATCGACGACCCGGACCAGGTGCTCGAAGCCGTCCTCAAGTTCTACGAAGATGCGGACACGGGCGAGGACACCGGGAAGGAACACCCGGCGCGCCGCGACCGCGACCGCGACTCCGACGAAGACCGTATGTTCTACCTCTGATGTTTTGCGCAGGGCGCAGCGTGCGGATGGCCGGTCCGTAGTGTTCACCGGCCTCCGTACTGCCTGCGGTTCTGCGCGTCCGTCACCTCACGCGTTCTCCTGGCTCTCGGGCGCGGCGGATGCTCCCGTTGCACCCGCTGCGCCGTGCGGCGAGCGCGACTTCGCCTGCTCCTCCAGCCAGCGGCAAAACTGCGCGACCAGCGGCGCCTGCGCCACCTCGCGTCGCGCCACCCACCAGTAGCCGCGCGCGTCGAGATGCGGCCCGGCGAGCGGCACAACGAGCCGCCCCGACGCGAGTTCGTCGTCGAGCAGCGGCAGCGGGCCGAGCGCAACGCCAAGACCATCCACGGCAGCCTGCAAGGCCAGATAGAAATGATCGAACGATTGCTTCTTCCTGCATTTGGCTTTCACCCCTGCGGCTGCTAGCCAGGTGCGCCACGCGTCGGGCCGGGTGTCCGAATGCAGCAGCACATGGCGCGCGAGATCGCCCGGCTGATGGATCGGCGCGCGCTTGAGGAGCGCCGGACTGCACACCGGCAGTTCCATTTCGTCGAGAAAATGCCCGGCCTCGCAGTCGGGCCAGTGAGCCGGACCGCGCCGGACGGCGACGTCGAAGCCTTCGAGCGACTCGACCGGCGCATTCGAGGTTGCGAGGCGCAACTCGACGTTCGGCGCGAGACGCTGGAACTGCGAAAGCCGAGGCAACAGCCATTTCATTGCGAACGTGGGCAGCGCGTTTACGCGCAGCACGTGCACCACGCCTGTGTCGCGTAGCTGTTCGGTTGCGCGCGCGATGTCGTCGAATGCCGACTGTACGGCGGCGAGGTAGCGCCGCCCATTCTCGGTCAACGCAACCCGCTTGCCGTGCCGGTGAAACACCTGCACGCCGACC
>DATBXG010000017.1:0-8370 GCA_036514415.1 Paraburkholderia sp. | reverse complement strand
TTCGGCGGGTTTCGGCAAGCTCACGTTGCCCTTGCCGAGAAAGCCGAGATTGATCGGCCAGCCGTCCGCGGCCTGGAGCATGCGCTCCATATGCCACGGGCCTGGCGTGCAAGTGGTCGCGTTGGTGCCCGTGGCCGGGCCGGTGCCGCCGCCGAGCATGGTCGTCACGCCCGAGGCGAGCGCTTCGTCGATCTGCTGGGGGCTGATGAAGTGGATATGCGTGTCGATGCCGCCCGCTGTGACGATCTGGCCTTCACCCGCGATCACTTCGGTCGCGGCGCCAATGGGAATCGTCACGCCCGGCTGCACGTCGGGGTTGCCCGCCTTGCCGATCTTCCAGACGCGGCCATCCTTGATGCCGATGTCGGCCTTCACGATGCCCCAGTGATCGATGATCACGGCGTTCGTGACGACGGTGTCCGCGACTTCCGCGTGCGCTCGCTGCGACTGGCCCATGCCGTCGCGTATCACCTTGCCGCCGCCGAACTTCACCTCGTCGCCATAGACGGTGTAGTCGCGCTCGATCTCGATGATGAGTTCGGTGTCGGCGAGACGCACGCGGTCGCCGGTGGTGGGGCCGAACATCTCCGCGTACGCGCGGCGGCCGATCTTCAATGTCATGTCGGATTCCTGATGAAATCGCCTGAATTCGCCTGGCCGCGCTCAGAGCGGGCCCATCACCTGGCCGTTGAAGCCGTACACGGCGCGCTCTCCCGCGAGCGCCACGAGTTCCACGGTGCGCTCTTGTCCTGGCTCGAAGCGCACGGCCGTGCCCGCTGCAATGTTCAGGCGAAAGCCGCGTGCGGCTTCGCGGTCGAACGAGAGCGCGGCATTGACTTCGTAGAAGTGGAAGTGCGAGCCGATCTGCACGGGGCGGTCGCCCGTGTTCGCGACCGTCACGGTGACGGTTTCGCGGCCCGCGTTGAGTTCGATTTCACCGTCGTCGATCAGCATTTCGCCGGGGATCATGTCTGGCTCCTGTCGACTCAAGGGATCGGGTGGTGGACGGTGACGAGCTTGGTGCCGTCGGGGAAGGTTGCTTCGACCTGAATGTCGGGGATCATCTCGGGCACGCCTTCCATCACGTCGTCGCGCGTGAGCAGCGTGGTGCCGTAATGCATGACCTCGGCGACGGTCTTGCCGTCGCGGGCCGCTTCCATCAGCGCCGCGCTGATGAAGGCGACGGCCTCCGGGTAGTTGAGCTTGAGGCCGCGGGCGCGGCGCCTTTCGGCGAGCAGCGCGGCGGTGAAGATCAGGAGCTTGTCTTTCTCGCGTGGCGTGAGCTTCATCGTTCTGGGTCGGTTGGGGCAAGTTGGCCGGCCCAGCTTACGGGAGCCGGGTTACAGGCAGCTTGCGGCCTCGTGCGAGGCGCGCACGAATCGATGCAAGCTCACAGCAAGCTGTGTGCCAATGAAGGGGTCAGCGTGTATGCACCATTTATGCAGCGCGTTTGCACTGCGCTGGCGTTGCTGCGTTGCGAAATTGTGCGCCGGCGCGCGAGTGCGCACCTCGCTGGTGCGTGAGGCCTATGCTCAGGTCGTCCACAACCGCAGCGGCGCGGCCTTCACGCCATGCACGAACGGGCGCAGCGCCGTCCAGCATCGGGTGAGCGTGTGCTGCAGCGGCTCCATCGAGCGTCCGACCACGCGCACGAGCAGGACGCCCGGCGCGACGCAGCTCGCGCCGGAGCGCAGCGCGTCGTCGAAGGGCAGGATGGCCGCGAGATCCTGTGCGAGCGCTTCGTTGCATGCGGGGCCAATCGCCCACAGCACGCCGAAAGCGGGGTAGCCCGCGAGCCCTTGCGGCGCGTCGCGCAGCGGGTCGGCGGCGTCGATGAGTGCGCGTTCGAGCCAGAGCAGTTCGTCGTCGGCATCGTCGTGAGCGGCTGCGCGCGTCACGCGCGTGAGCGCGCGCACCATGCCTGCCGACCAGCGCTCGCCCGCGGCCTGGCGGCCCAGTTGCGTCGCGTCCCAGCCGATGGCCGTCGCGCCCGTGCCGAGCGTGAGCGCGAATTCGAGCTCCGCGTGCGCGTGGTCGAACACGAGGTTGTTCTGCGGCAGCCAGTCGAGTTTCGCGCCCGCACCCACGCGCACGTTGATGCGCTGGCGCGCCACGCGGCCATTGGACTTGTACCACTTGGTCGCGCCCGGCGTGGTGAGCACCGCGTGCGCGCCGTCACCCACGTTCACGTCGATATCGAGCCGGTCGCCGCCCGCGATGCCCGCGGGCGGATGCACGATCACCGCGTGGCAGATCGCGTTCCCTTCGGGGTAGAGCGGCCGTTGCACGCGCAACGGCCCCACGTGCAGACGATGCGCGAGCGTCGTGCGCTCACCGTTGCGCTCGAAGCCCAGTTCGAGTTTCGCGGCCCATTCCTGAGGCGCGGTGCTGCGAAACGTGGTGTTGGCGAGTGCGGCGTGATCGACGTGAAGCGACATGCTAGGGCGATGGGGAAAAGGCGTGCAATGGCGTGGAGGATAGCACGCGCTCGTGAGCGCTGATCAGGGGCTAGGGAAGCGTGCGAGTCAAAACCGATTGCATATCACGCCGGCGGTTCAGCGCTCAGACAGATGACGTCTTGTACGTCCAGAACGCGAAAAGCTCGCGCGATCCCGTCCTTGATCATCAGGAACGGGCCAGCACTCTCGTCTGTCAGTACGTCGTAGCCGAGGCACTCGAGCAATGCGCCAATCACGGCGCGATTGCAATGCGTTGACTAGCCGCAGCAATTCCGGGGTCGGCACCATTGCGCAGCTCAGCCGCGCAAGTTCCGTTTCGCGCAACGGGTCGGCGCGGAGAAGAGTCGCTGGGTGCGAGGTCGTGCAATTTCGGGCATTCAGCGATGTCAGGCAGGCTTTTCTGCCGCAAAAGGCTTTTCTTGCCGCCCTTACTCAGCTGAGATTGTTCATCGAAGATGACGTCCTATGTCCATACGGCTGTGCAGAATACGCACGACGAACACGGTCATTTGATGGACCCGGTAGAAGATCAAATGCTCTCCTGCCCGAAAGCATTTGTAGTCGACCACGGCATGCGTAGCAGCGACGTTGGGATTTGCTTCGATTGAGGCGAACGCGCGGCCAATCAAGTCGCTGTAGTCGTTCATTTGCTGCTCGCCCCACCTCAGCAGCGTGTATAGCAGGATGTCGTCGAAGTCGAGCCGCGCCGCGTCAGTAAGCTCGAGCCGGTACTTAGGGAGTGACATCGGACCTCGGCGTCTCGCCGGCCGCCGCACGGTTTAAGGCTCGCTCACGGGCGTTTTGCACGAGCTCGCGGCTGTAGGGCCTGGTTCTGCCGTGAGCAATGTCCGCTTCGCCGAGCTGAAGCGCTGCCAGCAGTTCCGCGTGTCGCTCTTCGCTCTCGCGCAAACGACGCACGGCATCGCGTACCAGTTCGTTCGCATTGCTGTAAAGACCGCCGTCCACGCTCTGCTTGATGAACGCCTCGTCGACCGGCGCAAAGTTGATATTCACGAATCCCCCTTTGGGAAAGGCAGAGTTTGAGCATACTTTGTACAATCTTTGTTCAAACTTTGCAAGTTTGTTATTGTAGTGTCAGATCGAACGGGTGTGCGCGGCCGCGTTCAGTAAGCACATGCCATGGCCTTGCGTCGTGCAGGTGGCCTATGAAGCGGTGTGGAAAGGGATTAGGGCCGTTCGTCCCGGCGCCAGGCTTGGGGATGTGGGCCATGCTATCGAGCGGCACACCCGCAGAAATGGCTATTCGGTCGTAAGGGAATACTGCAGGCACGGCATCAGGCGGGAAATGCACCAGGATCCCCAGGTGCTGCATTGGGGAAAACCACAAACGGGTTTGATGTTGCGGGAAGGAATGGTGGTGACCATCGAACCGATGATTGACCAGGGGCGGTCTGCCGTTTGGGCCGAAGAGGATGGCTGGACGGTCGTTACACGCGATGGGTAGCTGTCCGCGCAATTTGAGCACACCGTAGCCGTCACCCGGAACGGCGTACGGGTTTTGACGCTGCGTCCCGAGGAAAGGGTGCCGAAGTGAAGGTTCGAAGGCCGCAAGGCGGCTATACGACAGACGTCTTCACTCATTGGGACGTCGATGCTTTCAGACTTCAAACTGCAATCAACTCCCGCACGCCGTCCGCGTCCATGCTCGCGCCCGCGCCGCCGGCCACGATTTCGCCGCGGCTCATCACCCAGTAGCGGTCGGCGATGGCCTTCGCGAAGTCGTAATACTGCTCGACTAGCAGCACGGTCAAATGCATGTCTTCGACCAGCCGCCGCAGCGTGCGACCGATGTCCTGGATGATCGAAGGCTGAATGCCTTCGGTGGGCTCATCGAGAATCAGCAGCTGAGGATCGCTCATCAGCGCGCGGCCAATGGCGAGCTGCTGCTGCTGGCCGCCCGACAGGTCGCCGCCGCGCCGCGCCTTCATTTCCTTGAGCACGGGAAAAAGTTCGTAGATATGCGCGGGCACGCCAGAGGGCATGCGCTTCTTGCTTGCCGCCCCCACCAGCAGATTCTCCTCGACGGTGAGGCGCGGAAAAATATCGCGCCCTTGGGGCACGTAAGCGAGACCGTGCGCCACGCGTGCATGGGTGGGCAGCTTCGCGAGCGCCTCGCCGCGCCAGGCGATCGAGCCGTTCTTCGTCGGCACGACGCCCATGAGGCAGCGCAGCAGCGTGGTCTTGCCCACGCCGTTGCGGCCTAGCAGCACGGTGAGTTCGCCCTCGGGCACCGTCATCGAGACGTTGCGCAGGATATGGCTGCCGCCGTAATACTGGTTCAGCGATTCAATGGTTAGCATGGCTGATAATGTCGAAACGGGCCTAGCGGCCCAGATACGATTCGATCACCGCTTCGTCGCGTTTCACGTCTTCGAGCGTGCCGTGCGCGAGCACGCTGCCTTCGGCCATCACCGTCACGCGGCCGGTTTCGCCCGCGAGCGCCGCGACGAACTCCATGTCGTGCTCGACCACCATCATCGAGCAGCTGCCGCGCAGGCGGTTGAGCAGGGTGGCTAGCTCCATGGTTTCGTCGTCGGTCATGCCCGCGGCAGGCTCGTCGAGCAGCAGCAGCTGCGGCTTCTGCATGAGCAGCATGCCGATTTCGAGCCGTTGCTTCTGGCCGTGGGAAAGCTCGCCTGCAAGACGGCGCGCGTCACTCTCCAGCCGGATCACCTCGAGCGTTTCCTCGATCTTCGCCTGCGCCTCGCGACCCAGGCGCGCGCGCAGCGTCGCGAACCAGCCCTTGTCGGCCTTCATCGCGAGTTCGAGGTTCTCCCATACGGGGTGCTGCTCGAACACCGTGGGCTTCTGGAACTTGCGGCCAATGCCCGCGCGCGCAATTGCAGGCTCGTTCATGCGGGTGAGGTCGAGCGTCTGGCCGAGGAACACCTTGCCCGAGTCGGGCGCGGTCTTGCCGGTGATGACGTCCATCATCGTGGTCTTGCCCGCGCCGTTCGGGCCGATCACGCAGCGCAGTTCGCCCGCGTCGATGGTGAGCGAGAGCTGGTTGAGCGCGCGAAAGCCGTCGAAGCTCACGCTCACGTCTTCCAGATAGAGGATTGTGCCGTGCGAGGTGTCGATCACGCCGGGCTCGACCACGTGACCCAGGTCGGCTACGCCGGAGAGCGCGAGTTCGTCGAGCCTGAGGGCGTCGTCGAAAGGATTGTGGTTGAGCGGGTCGTTGAGCACGAAGTGTCCGTTCATGGGCGTTCGCTCCGCGTAGTGATGCGGTTCCGGACGAGTTCGATGAGGCCCATGATGCCGTTGGGCAGGAGAAGCGGCACGAGCACGAACATCAGGCCGAGGAAGAACAGCCAGTACTCGGCGAAATGCGCGGTGAAAAAGCTCTTTGCGCCGTTCACGGCGAACGCACCGATGATCGGCCCGATGAGCGTGCCGCGTCCGCCCACGGCCACCCAGATCGCCATTTCGATCGAGTTGCCCGGCGACATCTCGCTCGGGTTGATGATGCCGACCTGCGGCACGTAGAGCGCGCCCGCGATGCCGCACAGGACGGCCGAGACGGTCCACACGAACAGCTTGTAGCCGAGCGGGCTGTAGCCGAGGAACATGAGGCGCGTTTCGCCGTCGCGCACCGCGGTCACCACGCGGCCGAGCTTCGAGGTCACGATGGCGCGCGCCGCGAGAAACGCGAGCACGAGCGTGGCGAACGTGAGCAGGAACAGCACGGTGCGCGTGCCGGGATGCGTGATCGGCATGCCTGCGATGCGCTTGAAGTCGGTGAAACCGTTGTTGCCGCCGAAGCCCGTTTCGTTGCGGTAGAAGAGCAGCATCGCGGCGAACGTCATGGCCTGCGTGATGATCGACAGGTAGACGCCCTTCACACGCGAGCGGAACGTGAAGAAGCCGAACACCCAGGCGACCACGGCGGGCGCGAGCACGACGAGCAGGAGCGCGTACCCGAGGTGCTCCGTGCCTTGCCAGTACCACGGCAGCGCATGCCAGTCGAGAAACACCATGAAGTCCGGCAGGTCGCTGCCGTACTTGCCGTCGTGGCCGATCTCGCGCATGAGGTACATGCCGATGGCGTAGCCGCCCAGCGCGAAGAAGAGGCCGTGACCGAGGCTCAGGATGCCGCAGTAGCCCCACACGAGATCGAGCGCGAGCGCGGCGATGGCGTAGCACATGAGCTTGCCGCCCAGCGTCATCGCATAGGCGGACAGATGCAGTGCGCTCGATTGCGGCAGCACCAGCGCGCAAAGCGGCACGCCGGCGCCGATCACGAGGATCAGCACGAGCAGCGCGAGCCACGCGCGCGGCGAGAGCAGCGCGGGGCGCGCGGGCAGGCCGAGAGCGAAGGTCTCGGCGCGCTCGAGATAGGGGGCGCCAGGCGTGTGGCGCGGCGAAGTGGAGGTGGCGCTCGTCATGTCATGCCTCCGCGCTGCGGCCCTTGAGGGCGAAGAGGCCCTGCGGACGCTTCTGGATGAAGAGCACGATCAGCACGAGCACGGCGATCTTCGCGAGCACGGCGCCCCAGAAGGGCTCGATGGCCTTGGAGACGAGCCCGAGGCCGAAGCCGCCAATCACGGTGCCCGCGATCTGCCCGACGCCGCCCAGCACCACGGCCATGAACGAATCGATGATGTAGCTCTGGCCGAGATCGGGTCCGACGTTGCCGATCTGCGAAAGCGCGCAGCCGCCGAGCCCTGCCACGCCCGCGCCGAATGCAAAGGCCCATGCATCCACGCGCGCGGTGCGCACGCCCACGCATGCGGCCATGCGGCGGTTCTGCGTGACGGCGCGCACGAAGAGGCCAAGGCGCGTTTTCGTGAGCACGGTCCACGCAATGCCTACGACGATCAGCGAGAACGCGAGGATCGCCAGGCGGTTGTACGGCAGGATGAGGCTGGGCATGACCGTGACGCCGCCGCTCATCCACGAAGGGTTTGCGACCTGGACGTTTTGCGCGCCGAAGATCATGCGCGTGGCCTGAATGAGGATGAGGCTGATGCCGAACGTGGTGAGCAGCGTTTCGAGCGGACGGCCATAGAGATGGCGGATCACGAGCCGCTCGATCACCGCGCCCACCAGCGCGGCGGCGATGAACGAAGCGGGAATCGCGAAGAGCGGATACCAGTCGAAGGCGCCGGGCGCGTAGCGCTGCACGAGCGTTTGCACGACATAGGTTGCGTACGCACCGATCATGAGGAACTCGCCGTGCGCCATGTTGATGACGCCGATGAGGCCATACGTGATGGCGAGGCCGAGCGCCGCGAGCAGCAGCACGCTGCCGAGCGAGATGCCCGCGAACAGCGTGCCGGCGATCTCGCTGCGGCGCTGGATGGCGTCGAGCGCGTCGATGCCCTGAAGCGCGGCGGCGCGCACGTCCGCATCGGGTTCGTTGTACGCGCCGCTCGCGTTCTTCGCGACGAGCGGGCGCAGCAGTTCATACATGTCGAGGTCGTGGCGGGCGGCAACGAGCTTCGCGGCTTCGAGGCGCGTCGCCGTATTCGGGTCGTGCAGCGCCGTCATGGCCCAGAGCGTGTCGAGGCGCCGTTTGAGCGCGGGGTCGGTTTCCTTCGCGCGCGCGGCGTCGATCATCGGCTTCATGGCCGGGTCGGGATTCTTGAGGAGCGCGGCAATGGCGTCGCTCCGCGTGGCGATGTCGGGCGAGGCGAGCTGCAGGCCCGATACCGCGCCCGCTACCTTCGAGCGCAGCAGGTTGTTCAGCGTGATGGGCTGCGCGCTCGAAGCGACGCTCGCGGCGACGGCCTGGCCTGTTGCTGCATCGTGTGCATTGTCACCGTCCTGCACGAGCACTTCGCCCGAGTCGGTCGCGCTCACGTTGTCGTCGGCGAGCGCCTTGAGCAGCGCGAGCGAGGCGGCGTCGTGCGAGGCGACGAGTTTGTCGATGGCGGTGGATTTCGCG
>DATBXG010000016.1:0-4944 GCA_036514415.1 Paraburkholderia sp. | reverse complement strand
GGGCCTGCCGGTCAAGGCCGCGAGCCAGGCGCGACCCGCCGCCGACGCAGAGACCATGCTTGCCGCGCCCGATCGCGAGCAGGAGCTCGCCGCCGGCCGCCTCATTCTCGTGGCGGAAGACCATCCGGTGAATCAGGAGTTGATCCGTCATCAGCTTGCGCTGATCGGTTTTGCATGCGACGTCGTCGACGATGGTGCGCAGGCGCTCGATGCGCTTCGCGCGTGTGAATACGGCTGTCTGATTACCGATTGCCATATGCCGAATGTATCTGGCTACGATCTCGCGCGGCGCGTGCGCGACGCGGAGCAGAAAGCCGGCGACGGCCGTCGTTTGCCGATACTTGGCATCACGGCCAACACGGCGCCCGAGAACATGAGCCAATGCCGCGAGGCGGGGATGGACGACTGCCTCATCAAGCCGACGCGCGTGGCTACGCTGCGCGAGCATCTCGCGCGCTGGTTCGGCGTAGAGGGTGGACAACGGGGGGCACCACGCGCCGCGCGGGATGAAGCTGCGCGCGAGGGCGCGGCGGCAGGCCACGACGCCGTGCAAGCGGCATCGGGCTCCGCTCCCACGGCGGTTGCGGGTTCAGGAACGCTCTCGGAGAGCCAGGCGAACGCACGCACGTTCGAGCCGCTCGATCTCGCGCACATGATCCAGGTGTGGGGCGGCGAGGCGACCGTGAAGACGCTGCTCGACTCCTTCGTCTCGGCAATGCGCGACGACCTCGACGCGTTGCCGCCGCTGCTCGAGCAAGCGGACGTCGCGCGGTTGCGCGAGTGGCATCATCGGCTCGCGGGTGCGGTGGGCGTGCTGCAATACCCGGCGCTTCTCGCCGAACTCGAGACGTTCCGGCGTCACATGAACAGTCACACGGCACAGCAGCTGCGCGAGGAGGGCTATGCGCTCATCCGGATCTGCCACGCGATGCTCGGCGGAATCGAGCAGCAGGCCGCGCTGCTCGCATGAATGATGTGCATCACGAATACGTGGGGCGCGCGGGAAAAACAGGCGAAAAAAAACGCGGCCGAAGCCGCGTTCAAGCTTGGAGACCCTTCGATGAAGAGTCACTTCTCGCATCCCCAAGCTTAGTCGGCGCGCAACAAGAAATCGAGATAAATTCGATCAATTAACTGTTACACACAGTGCGTGTAATCACACTCGCCGTTGCGGCGTCGTGCTTGCGAAACCAGTCGACCGTGAAATCCACGAACGAGCGTGTTTTTGCGGGCACATGGCGGCGTCCGGGGTAGACGAGCGCGAGCTCCTTGTCGGCATCGCGGATGTCCCACTCGCCGAGCACGCGCGTGAGCAGACCCATTGCGAGATCCGCACCCACCTGGTTCGCCGGCAGGATCGTGATGCCCATGCTCGCGATCGCGGCCTGGCGCAGCATCACCGAGTTATTCACAGCGTACGCTGGCTCGATCGACACCGGCTCGCTGGCGCCGTCCGGACCCTGGAAATGCCATTCGTTGCCGTGGATATCGGTGGAGGGCGCAAGCAGCGTGTGCCGCGCGAGATCGGCGGGGCGTTGCGGCGCCGGATGGGATGCGAGATAGGCGGGCGAGGCGACGACGACGGGCGCGATGCTCACGAGCGGGCGGCGGATGAGCGTGCCGCCGCTCACCTGGCGCGGCGCAACGATGCCGGCGTCGAAGCCCTCTTCGATCAGGTCGACTGGGCGATGCAGCAACGTGAGAGAGAGGCGGACTTTGGGGAACGCGTCGAGATACTGCTTGAGCATGGGCGTGAGGTCGCGCAACGAAAACGACGCATGCGCAACGACGCGCAACGTGCCCGACGGCACCGACACGCCATGCGCGATATGCGTTTCGATGCGCGCCAGATCGTCGAGTACCTGGCGGCAGCCCTGTACATACTCCGCACCTGCTTCGGTTAGCGACGCGCTGCGCGTGTTGCGGTTGATGAGCCGCGTTTCCAGATGCGCTTCGAGCAGCGCTACGTAGCGCGTGACCACGGCGTTCGACATGTTCAGGCTGGTCGCCGCGCGGCCGAACGAGCCGTGCTCCGCAACGCTCACGAACACGCGCATGGCCTGGAGCTGATTCATGTTTTTCGGGCGCGTGGACATGGAGCTGACCGGGACTAAAGGATTGGGCGATGAGATTGGAGGAGGAGCGCTACTGTTTGCCGTGACGGATAGTACCGACAAGGGTTGGGCGGTCGGAATGGGAATCGTCCGAATCGGCATCTTATCCAGACCTGGATTTGTTGCCTCGTGACAACGCTTTATCGGGATAACTTACGAGTCCCGGCTTTCGAGGGAAAGCGAGATGAGTCGTGGGTATTGCGGGACAAGCGTTTCAGGGTGAACCGCAGGAGTATTCGAAATATTCAAAAACGCTTTTGTACTGCTTCAGGGTGGTCTCTCCAAAAGCGACACCCATAAACTTCGCGATGCAAATCAATGCGGTGCTGCGTTCACCGCGCCATGGAAACGCTATGCCGGCGTGAGGCCGGCGTCGGCATCCACTTTTGCCGAAAGGCCTTGCATCGAAGGAAGTATATGAAAAAGAAACTGGCTATCGCGGCGGCTGTCGCTGCGACTTTTGCATCGGCGTCGTACGCGCAAAGCGGCGTCACGCTCTACGGTATCGTCGATGCCGGTTTTACGTACACGACGAACGTGAACGGCAACGCCAGCTACGCGCTGACGAGCGGCAACATTCAGGCGAGCCGCTGGGGCTTGCGCGGCGTTGAGGATCTCGGCGGTGGCCTGAAGACGATTTTCACCCTCGAGAGCGGTTTCGACGTCACGAATGGCAAGCAGAACGGCGGCTTGTTCAATCGCCAGTCGTACGTCGGCCTGACGCACGAGCAGTTCGGTACGGTCACATTCGGTCGCCAGTTCGACTCCATGCTCGATTACGTCGGTCCGCTCACGGCTGTCGGCAGCTGGGGCGGCACCTATATGGCGCACCTCATCGACAACGATGACCTGAACGGCACGTTCTCGCTCAACAACGCGATCAAGTACACCAGCCCGAACTTCTCGGGCTTCCAGTTCGGCGGCCTCTACGCATTCTCGAATCAGGCATCCGGCTTCGCGGTCAACCGTGCGTACAGCGCCGGTATGAGCTATGCGTACCAGGGTCTGCGCCTCGGCGCGGCCTACACGCAGATCAATGGCGTGGATGCCAACGGCAGCGGTGCCGTTCAGGGTTCGCCGCTCGTGGGCACGTTCGGCGCGTTTGGCGCGGATAGCCGTCAGCGCAACTGGGGCGCAGGCGCAAGCTACACCTACGGTCCGATGATCGGCGGTGTTGCGTTCACGCAGTCGCGTGTCAACGACTCGTCCGGCGATTCCGTGCGCTTCAACAACATCGAAGGCAACTTCCGCTACAACCTGACGCCGGCGCTCGGTATTGGCGCGATGTACACGTACACGAACGTGAACGGCTCGAATACGGTGCTCGACGCAGGCGGCAGCAACTCGGCGCACTGGCACCAGTTCGCGCTGCAAGGCGACTATGCGCTCTCGAAGCGCACCGACGTGTACCTCGAAGGCGTCGGCATGTGGGGCGCCGGCCAGAACGCCGTGGGGATTACGCAAGTGGGCTTCCAGGGCAACAACAACTTCTCGTCGAGCAAGAACCAGGGCATCGTTACGACGGGTATCCGTCACCGCTTCTAGGAATTCGGGGGCGTCGCGTTCCCGGTTGCGATCCTCACGAGCGTCGCGAACGGGAACGCGCAGAACCGAACGTAGTACCAGGTTCGAAGGGCGCCGCTTGCGGCGCCTTTTTTATCGCACGCAGCTTACGTTGCGCCGACATCGGTGCATCGGACGCGCCCGACGGATTTGCTCTAGCATGTGGGGGCGCGGCTGCGCGCCTTCTGGTGCAGCGCGCCACAAAAACAGGAGGAATTCCATGAATGTGTTTCGTCCGCTGCAGCTCGCTCTCGCTCTCTGTGTCCTCGCGTCCAGCGCCGCTTTCGCCGACACCGTCGCGCTGAAAGCCGATCTCGAACCCTCCAGCGAAGTGCCGCCGCGCGTGAGCCAGGGCCACGGCATGCTCAACGCGACGTTCGATACGTCCACGAAAAAGCTTAACTGGACCGTCACCTACGAAGGTCTGTCGGGCCCGGTTGCTGCCGCGCACTTCCACGGCCCGGCACCGGTTGGCCAGAACGCGAACGTGCTGGTGCCGATTCCGAAGGGCGAGCTGGCGAGCCCGATCAAGGGTTCCGCCACGCTCACCGAACAGCAGGTCACCCAGTTGATGGCCGGCCAGTGGTATTTCAACATTCATACGGCGCAGAACCCGTCGGGCGAGATTCGCGGCCAGGTGCTGCCCGCCAACTGACCGGCGCTCGATCGTTCGCCTGATTCGTGGTGTTGCGCGCGCCGCGTGTTCCCGCAATCGCAGTCTGATTGCGGGCCGCTATCGAATGACTGCCGGTTGACCGCCGATTGCCCGGTGATGGATCGCCGCGAAGGGGTGAGCCGATGAGCTGGCAAAGCACGCTGATCTGCAGGTTCTTGCGCCGCACTTTTCTGCCCCAAACGCGCAGGAAGATCAACATCGCGCGGGTGCGCATGCTGACGGCGCGGCGCATCTGGACGCCAGGCGTACCCGGAGGCTGGCGTCTGCGCGAACAGTACGACACCTCCGATTCCCCGATGCGCGGCGAATGGCTCATACGCGAGCGCTCGCCCGCGCAGCGCTCGCTCCTTTATCTGCATGGCGGCGGGTATTACTTCTGCTCACCGCGTTCGCAGCGCGCGATCTCGTTTGGTCTTGGCAAGCGCGCAGGCGCCGATGTCTTTTCGCTCGACTATCGTCTTGCGCCCGAGCATCCGTTTCCAGCGGCGCTCGAGGACGCACTGGCCGCCTATCGCCACATGCTGGCAAGCGGAACGCGGGCCAACTCCATGGTGATTGCCGGCGATTCGGCGGGCGGCGGCCTCGCGCTTG
>DATBXG010000015.1:0-3542 GCA_036514415.1 Paraburkholderia sp. | reverse complement strand
CGAGCGCGCCGAGGCGCCGCAACTGGCCGGCGTGCTGCGCGCGATCCGCGAGTCGGTGCTGTCGGGCCGCCGCGACTTCCAGCAGCTCGAACTCGACGCCATGGCGACGCTCGCCGCGCGCGGCTGGAAGCCCGACTACATCGCGATCCGCAAGCGTGTGAACCTGCTGCCGCCGGCCCCCGGTCAAGGCGACGAGCCGCTCGTCGTGCTGGCCGCGGCCAGGCTGGGCGCTACGCGCCTCATCGACAACCTCGAAATCTGAGCGTCGCGGGGCGGCCGCACCGCTCCCCTTTCCGCCAGCTTCCGCCTATCCGCATTTTTGCGCCTGACCCGCGGCGGGCCGCCCGCCCGTGCGCCTGAGGAGACCCTCCATGCAACGCCATATGCTCAAGTCGAAGATCCACCGCGTCGCGGTCACGCACTGCGAGCTGCACTACGAAGGCTCGTGCGCCATCGACGAGAACCTGCTCGAAGCGGCCAACATCGTCGAGAACGAGCGCATCGACATCTGGAACATCAACAATGGCGAGCGCTTCACGACCTACGCGATCAAGGGCGAGCGCGGCAGCGGCATGATCTCGCTGAACGGCTCGGCCGCGCGCCGCGCGCAACTGGGCGACCTCGTGATCATCGCGGCCTTCGCGAATGTGGAAGAGGAAGAGCTCAAGGCCGGCTGGAAGCCGAACCTCGTGTTCGTCGACGAGAACAACCGCATCAAGGGCAGCCGCGACCACGTGCCCACGCAGAGCTGGAGCTAGGCGGGAGGCCGGCGCGCGGGCGCGAGCTGGCGCCTGCTCGCCGCTATTTGCCGCTTATTTGCCGTCCACCCACCCGAGAATCGACTGCCACTGGTCGAGGTCCTTCTCGACCCGGCTCTTCGCCACGTCCCACAGCGTGAGGCCGTGGGCGGCGAGCTGCACGTAGTTCTGCGTGTCGCGCAGATAGCCCAGCACGGGCAGCTCCAGCCCCTCCACGAAGCGTTGCAGCTGCTCGGCCGAGCGCGTGCGCGCGTCCACCCGCATGCCCACCACGCCCACCTCGATGTTGCCCTTGCGCACCGCCTTTTCCCTGGCGAGGCGGTTCAGGAAGTCCTGAGTGGCCAGAATGTCGAACATCGAGGGCTGCAGCGGCACGATCACCTTGTCAGCCAGTTCGACGATCGTCGCGAGCCGGTTGCCGTGCAGGCCCGCGGGCGTGTCGATGACGGCGTGCTCTAGTCCCTTGGGCGGCTTCGCCGGGTTGTCCAGATCGACCTGCCAGCTTTCGATGGCCGGCAGCGTCGCGGCCCGCAGATCGAGCCAGGCGTGCGAGGACTGCTGCCGGTCGAGGTCCGCGAGCGCCACCCACTCGCCTTGCGCGGCGAAATAGCCGGCCAGATTGGTCGACAGCGTGCTCTTGCCCACGCCGCCCTTGGGATTCGCCACCACGATTACCGTCATGAATGCTCCCGTCAGGAAGGCTGGCGCGTGGGCCAGCCGGTTTGCCGTGAATTTGCCCGATGCGCTGCTCGATGCCTTGCGAGGCGACTTGCCGGCGAGCCAGCGCCCCGGATCAACCGTCCGATATTATCGGCAAATTGCGCGCCGCCGAAGCCCCCCAGATGCGCGCACCGCAATCTTCACATCAAATTCGGGAGACTGACCGACCATGAGCACCTTACGCCACGACATCACGATCGAGTCCCTGCTCGAACGCCAGCGCGGCCGCCTGCCCGATCTGCTGGGCTTTCGCCCGATCGCCCTCGAGCAAGGCCAGCTGCGCGCCGAGCTCGACGTGCGCAGCGACCTGCTCGCTCCCAATGGCTTTCTGCACGCCGCCACGGTGATCGGCCTC
Source organism: Paraburkholderia sp. (assembly GCA_036514415.1). GTDB lineage: Bacteria > Pseudomonadota > Gammaproteobacteria > Burkholderiales > Burkholderiaceae > Paraburkholderia. Next base: position 1,709 of record DATBXG010000015.1, on the reverse strand, counting down.
GCCGACACGGCCTGCGGCTACGCCTGCCTCGCCCACCTGCCCCCGAACGCGAAGAACTTCACGACCATCGAGATCAAGAGCAACCACCTCGGCACCGCCCGCGAAGGCACGATCTCGGCCGTTGCGACCGGCGTGCATCTCGGGCGCAGCACGCAGGTCTGGGACGCCACGGTAAGCGGCCCGGACGGCAAGACCATCGCGCTCTTCCGCTGTACGCAGATGGTGCTGTACTGAGCACTCCCGGCGCACTCCTGGGCTTTGCGCCGCGCATTTACCCCGCATTTACCGCGCATTTACCTGATTGCGCCGAACACCTTCTCAAGATCGAGGTTCGCCGCAAGCGTATCCGCCAGCCGCTCGAGCGACGCCTCGCGCAGGGCCGGATAGTCCACCGTCCGCGCCGCCGCGAGGCCGGCCCAGCGCAGGAGCGCGGCGCACGCCTCGGGCGTGTCGAAGAGGCCATGCACGTAGGTCGCGAGGATCTGGCCATCGGCCGAGCACGCGCCGTCCGGGCGCGTCGCCGCCGCCTGACGGCCCTCGGCGGCCGTGGCAAGCCGCAGCGCGGGCCGCTCGAGCGCGCGCCCGCGCGTCTCGCCCATATGAATCTCGTAACCCGTCACGCGCGCTTGACCCGCGCCTTCCAGCGCGAGCACGCCCGTCACGTTCTTCAGCGTCTTCTCGCGCGTGAGCTCGGTCTCGTAGTCGAGCAAGCCGAAGCCCTCCACCCCGCCCGGCTCGCCCTCCACGCCATGCGGATCGGCAATCGTGCGCCCGAGCATCTGCATGCCGCCGCAAATGCCGATCACGCGCCCGCCGTAGCGCAGATGCCGCGCGAGCGCCGTCTCCCAGCCCTGGGCGCGTAGCCATGCGAGGTCGTCGCGCACGTTCTTCGAGCCCGGCAGGATCACGAGATCGGCGGCGGGCGGCGCTTCGCCAGTGCGCACGTAAGTGAAATCGACCTGCGCATGGGCGCGCAGCGCGTCGAAGTCGGTATGGTTGCTGATGTGAGGCAGCGCCGGCACGACCACGCGCAGCGTCTCACCGTCGGCCTGCGCGCCGCTGTGGGCCGCGCCCGGCAGCATGTCCTCGGCGTCGAGCGTGAGGCCGTGCAGGTACGGGACGACGCCGAGCACCGGCTTGCCCGTCTGCGCTTCGAGCCATGCGAGGCCGGGTTCCAGCAGCGCGCGATCCCCGCGAAAGCGGTTGATGACGAAGCCCTTTACGCGCGCGCGCTCGCTCCCGGAAAGACAGGCCAGCGTGCCGATCAGATGCGCGAACACGCCGCCACGGTCGATGTCGGCCACGAGCACGACCGGGCAATCGACCGCCTCGGCGAAACCCATGTTCGCGATGTCGTTGGCGCGCAGGTTGACTTCGGCGGGGCTGCCCGCGCCTTCCACGAACACCGTGTCATAGCGCGCGCGCAGACGCGCATAGGACTCCAGCACGGCTTCGCGCGCAAGTGGCTTGTAGTCCTGGTACGCGCGCGCGTTGAGGTTCATGCGCGCCTTGCCGTGGATGATGACCTGCGAGCCGAGGTCGCTATTGGGCTTGAGCAGCACCGGATTGAGGTCGGTGTGCGCCTCGATGCCGGCGGCGACGGCTTGCAGCGCCTGCGCGCGCCCGATCTCTCCGCCGTCCACGGTCACGGCGCTGTTGAGCGCCATGTTCTGCGGCTTGAACGGCGCGACCCGCACGCCCGCGCGCCG
>DATBXG010000014.1:0-2588 GCA_036514415.1 Paraburkholderia sp. | reverse complement strand
ACGCTCTGATGCTTGATGATCGGCTCGCCGAACTGCACGCGCTCATGCGCATAGGCGAGCGCCGCTTCGAAGGCCGCACGCGCGATGCCGAGCGCCTGCGCCGCAATGCCGATGCGCCCGCCTTCGAGATTCGCAAGCGCGATCTTCAGCCCTTCGCCGCGCTGGCCAAGCAGGTTCGCTTCGGGAATCGCGCAGTCGACGAGCGAGATCGGGCAGGTGTCCGAAGCGCGGATGCCCATCTTCTTCTCATGAGGCCCGACATTGAAGCCCGGCGTGTCCGTCGGCACGATGAACGCGGAAATGCCGCGCTTGCCCGCGTCGGGATCGGTCACGGCGAACACGATGGCGACGTTCGCGCGCGAGCCGTTGGTCACGAACTGCTTGTTGCCGTTGAGCACCCACTTGCCGTCGCGCAACTCGGCGCGCGTGCGCAGATTGTTCGCCTCGGAGCCCGCCTGCGGCTCGGTCAGGCAGAACGCGCCGATCAGCTCGCCGCTTGCGAGTTTGCCGAGCCAGCGGTCCTTTTGCGCGTCGGTGCCGAACTGCAGGATCGGCCCGCAGCCCACCGAGTTGTGCACGCTCACGAGCGTCGCGCACGAGGCGCAGCCGGCCGCGATTTCTTCCATCGCGAGCGCGTAGGCCACGTAGTCGGTGTAAGAACCGCCCTGCTCCTGCGGCACGATCATGCCGAGAAAGCCCAGCTCGCCCAGTTGCCTGACCACCTCGTCGGGCAGCTTGGCCTCGCGGTCCCATTGCGCCGCGTGCGGCGCAAGCTGCTCGCTCGCGAAGTCGCGCGCGGCGTCGCGAATCATGCGCTGGTCGTCGGTGTAGAACTCGTCCATGTGTGTCCCCTTCCTGTGTCTCTTGCGCCTGCCTTCCACTGTGGCGCGCTGCGGCCCCGGCTGCAAGGCTTGCGAAAAGTGTAGGCATGCGGGCAAGCGTATTCGATGCCCGCCACGCTCAAAGTCGCTGATCGGATTTACCATACGAGCTGCGACAACCCCATGGGAGGCGGCTCCTTGCAACCGGCGAGAAGCGACACGCTGAGCGAAAAAGGCACAATCTCGATGAGCCTCGTGAACGAGACGCTCGCGCTCGCGCGTGCGGGCGGCCTCGAAATCGCGCCGCTCGCCGAGGCCGCCGGCATCGCGCCGGCCGTGCTGCTCGCGCCAGAGGCCCGTGTGAGCGCGGCGCAATACGGCCTGCTGTGGTCGGGCATCGCGCGCGCGCTCGACGACGAATTCTTCGGCCAGGACTCGCACGCGATGAAAAGCGGCAGCTTCATCGCCATGACGCACTCTGCCCTCGGCGCCAGCACCGGCCGCCAGGCGCTGCAGCGCGCCGTTCACTTCATGCGGCTCGTGCTCGACGACCTGGCAGGCGAGATCGACATCGACACCGCGCGCGTGCGCGTCACGCTCGTGCATCGCGCGGGCAAGCCCACGCCCACGATGTTCGCGTACGCCACCTGGTTCATCCTCGTCTACGGGCTCGTGTGCTGGCTCGTGGGGCGGCGCATTCCGCTGCTCGCGGCGCGCTTTCGCTGCCCGCAACCCAGCGCCGCGCACGAATATCAACTGATGCTCTGCGACGACATGACGTTCGACCAGCCGGCCACGTGGTTCGAATTCGCGCCCGCCTTTCTCGACCTGCCCGTGATCCAGACCGCCAGCTCGGCGCGCGCCTTCCTGCGCAACGCGCCGGGCAATTTCGTCGTGAAGTACCGCAACCCCGGCTCGTTCGCGGCACGCGTGCGGAGAGCGCTGCGCGCGCTTCCCGCCACCGCGTGGCCCGACGCCGACGCCATCGCGCAGCGTCTGAACGTGGCGCCCGCCACGCTGCGCCGTCGGCTGAGCCAGGAGGGCCACAGCTGCCAGTCGATCAAGGACGAATTGCGCCGCGACCTCGCGATCGAGGCGCTGCAGGACCCGGGCCGTTCGGTCGCCGACGTCGCGGCGGCGGTTGGGTTCGCGGAGCCGAGCGCGTTCCATCGCGCCTTTCGCAAGTGGACCGGCCAGCGCCCGACCGACTACCGCGCCGCCCATCTGCGCAAGCGCGCATAGTGACTTTTTCGAGGTGCGCCCACGCGGCCAAAGAAGGTCTCAATCCGCCTTTCAGTTATCGAGATAGCGCCTATAATTTTTTAGGGATATCCCTAATACGAAAGGCCTTGCCATGAACTCCCTTCCGCGTGTAGCGCTCGGCGTGCTTGCCGGGGCATGCTGTTTCGCATCGGCTGCGGCGCTGGCCCAACCGTACAACCCGTCAGGGCCGTTGACGCGAGCCCAGGTGCGCGCGGATCTGATCGAGTGGCGGCAGGCGGGCTACGATCCGCTCGACTGGATCGACTACCCGGAAAACGCGCAACGTGCGGGCGCCATCGTGGCGCAGCGGCGCGCGGCGCGCGCGGCGACGGGTGCGCCCGCCGGGCAGATGCCTCAGTAGTTGCGAACCGCTAGACTGCCGTTTGCGGCGCCGGGCGACACATGGCCCGATGCCGTAGACCGGTTGCGTCCCTCCCTTCCATGTGAAACCGCAGCGGCCTGTCCGTCGAGGCAGGCCGGCGCTTGAACCTGCGTCTCCCGCCG
>DATBXG010000013.1:0-3628 GCA_036514415.1 Paraburkholderia sp. | reverse complement strand
CGCGCTCGCCACGAGCCGGCCCGGCACCTGCGCGCCGAGCGTGCGCGCGAGGCGGCCGACCACGACGCTCGCGCCGTCGGCGTTGCCGCTCTCTGAAGACGCGCCCCACGGCAGGCGCAGATCACCGGCCGCCAGCTCGCCTGCCGCCGGGTGATAGCGCGCGGAAGGCAGCATTTTTTCCGCGCCCACTTCCCCGAGGCCGGTGAGCTGCTCGATGTCGAACACGTGGATGGCGTCGCCGCCCTGCTCCACGTACGCCACGACCGTATTGCTCGTCCCCAGGTCGATGCCGACGACGTATGGCTTCATCGGACTCAGTCGCTTGCTCCGCCGCGCACGTCGAATTCGACCTTCCAGCGCTCGCTCGTGCCGCTCGGCATGGCTTCGAGTTCGAGCGTGCCGGCTTCCGTCACGCGCGCGTGCAGCCGCACCGGCACGACCTCGCCGGGCGTGCGGCCTTCGGTCGGCAGCGTGGCCTGGATTTCCTCGAGCTCCTGCAGCTCTTCAGGCGACCAGTAGTCGAGCATCGTGCCCACCTGGTCCTGACGCCGCACCGACGAACCGAAGAAGCGGAAGTGCACCGGCTCGCCGACCACGAGGCCGAACTCCTGCGGCGGCAGCGGTGCTTCCGTGCCCTCTTCCATGCCGAAGGGCGCGACGCAGAGCGCCGAAACCGGCGGCTCCAGCCCCGGCACCGCCGGCATGGCCGATTCGACGGCCACGTAGTACGCGCGCGCCGTGCCGCCGCGAATGCGCACGCCCTTGCCGCGCTTCACGTAGCCGTAATAGGCCGCGCCGCGCGCCACGGCGAGGTCGAGGTCCGCGCCGCCCAGCAAGCGTGCGGGCGCAGCACCCTCGGTCGCGAGCCAGCCGTTGAGGATGTCGAGCACGCGTTGCGAGAGCAGCGGCGACTTGAACACGCCGCCGTTGAAGAGTATCGCCGTGGGGTGCAGGAAGGTCGCGCCTTCGGGCGGCGCGCCAAAGCCTTCGAGTTCCGCGAGCGCCTGCACCTGGCGGCCGAGGAAGGCGGCGAGATGGCGCGTGACGCCCGCGTCCTGCGCATACGGCAGGCCAAGCTGCGTAAGGCCCACGCGCGTGCGCACGGCAGGGCGCGCGGCGGCGTCCACCTGCGGGAAGAAGCCTTCGAGGATGATCTGCGTGAGTTCGGCGCGCGTGAGTTCGGTACGGATCGATCCGCCGATCAGCTTCGAGCCGCGGCTCGGCACGACGATCGGCACCGTGTCGACGGACGCATCGCTCAGCAGCGTTTCCTTGGCCGAGCGGCACGCGTAGGTCAGCGCGCGCAGCTGCCACGGATCGGCCTGCGTGCCCAGGGCCGCGAGCTTGCGCGCGACCACGTGCGCGAGCGCGAGGTCCATGTTGTCGCCGCCGAGCAGAATGTGCTCGCCCACGGCCACGCGGTGCAGTTCGAGGTTGCCTTCGCGCTCGATCACGGCGATGAGCGAAAGGTCGGTCGTGCCGCCGCCCACGTCGACCACGAGGATGATGTCGCCGACCTTCACTTCCTTGCGCCACGCGCCGCCGCTCTTCTGGATCCAGCTATAGAGCGCCGCCTGCGGCTCCTCCAGCAGTGTCATGCTGGCGTAGCCGGCCGCCTGCGCGGCTTCGGCCGTCAGCTCGCGCGCGGCCGGATCGAACGACGCCGGAATCGTGACGGTGATGTCCTGGTCGGCGAACGGCGCCTCGGGATGCGCGTGGTCCCACGCCTCGCGCAGGTGCGTGAGATAGCGCACCGAGCTTTCTAGCGGGGAGACGCGCGTCACTTCGGGCGGCGCGTCGTTGGGCAGGATCGCCGCGCGGCGGTCCACGCCCGGGTGGCACAGCCAGCTCTTCGCACTCGAAACCAGGCGGATGGGCGTGCCCGCGCCCCGGCTGCGCGCGAGTTCGCCGACCGCGTAGTCGCGCTCGGACGTCCACGGCAGCGTGAGATCGCCCGGCGTCAGCTCGCCCGCGTGCGGCAGGTAGAGAAACGAAGGCAGCAGGTCGGGCGACTCGAGCGTGCCCGGCGCGGTCAGCTGGGTGACGTTCAGCACACCCTGCAGGGTCTTTTCGCCGTCGCTCGCAGAGAGGTCGACGTAAGACAGCGCGCAATGCGTCGTACCGAGGTCGACGCCAATCGAATATCGCGATTCGCTCACAGTTCCACCTCGGCGGGGGCGATGATGCGCGCGTCGTGCGTCTTCACGAGCTGCGGCAGCTTGACTTCCTCGACGCGCCAGCCGCGGTGCGTGAGGCTGCCGCTGAAGGGCGCCTCGCCGACCACGTTGCCCGTGAGGCGCACGGCGGCGGCATCGAAGCCGGCAGGCAGCGTCACGCGCGCGCCTTCGGCCTCGCTGCGCACCGGGCGGATCGCGAAGTGGTCGCGCAGCGTGGCGCGGCAGCCTTCGTGAACGATGCGGGCGGCGGCGCCGATCTCCGCATCCGCGTAACCGGCGATATCTTCCTCGACGAAATCGACGAAGCGCGCGTTGCGCTGGAGCAGGCCGAGCAGCTGGAGCGCGGCGTCGGGGGTTGCTTCCTTGATGACCGCGGGCGCGGGTGCGGGCTGCGGCTTCGCTACCGGCGCTGCGGCCGGAGCGGGTGCGACCGGCGGCGTGGCGGCGGCGGGGGCGAACGATGCGGCACCGCCTTCACGCAGACGGCGCACGTTCGCGGCAAGCTCGCCGTCGCCGAGGATCGCGAAGAACGATCCCAGCGCGACCGAAAGGCGGCCGAAGAAAGACAGATTCGATTCGGGCATAGAGACGACTCCAATATCTTGCCTGGGCTCGCAACGCGAGCCGACCTGCCGGGCTCGCGACGAGGCCCGATCGATGCCTGGAAGGAGGCGGCCAGCAGGGGAAAATCGAGCCCGGCGCGGGCTCAAAACCCGTATTTTGCCTTGTCGCGGGCGCAAGCCGGTCAAAATGCGGGAATCGGCGGGGGATTGGCGTGCCCGGCGCGGGGGCTGGGGCGGCGCGTGGACTGGCGGTTTGATCTGCGCATGGGGCAGAGATGCGCGGGCGGGGTTGCGCGGTTCAGATTCGGCGCACCGCGCAATTGGCGCAACGAACGGCGCGCGCAAGGCTGAACAGGGATACGGCAAGCACCCGCCCAGGGGGCGAAGACCTCGCGCTCGTTTTCAGTGAAGTGTTTAGTGCGTAGCAGCGTCGCGCGTCCTCTGCGCGGCCAGCGGCAGCAGCATGTCGCGGGAGCGCCGTTTGGTCCTGGTCATCGCCGGTATCGCCCACTCATCCATTACTTCGTCAGGCGGACCACGTAGAGCCCCGCCTGGTTTGGAGAGCCGGCAACGCTGTAATTCGGGCTGACGGCCATCTGCGGTCCCGGAACGGTTGGAGAATAGGTCACGCCCGTCGCCGTAACGGTCGCCAGTTCGAGTGCAGGAGTGCCCGTCACAGGCTGCGTTGTCGAGAAATTGAATTTCAGCATCCGGCTGTCCATCTGCGTGATATCGCCAGCGCCACCCTCCGTGATTTCGTAGGCGTAGGGCGTCGTCACGCCAGCCGGCACCGGGTCAGGTTTGCCCAGGCAGAGCGTCAAGGCGCGCGTAACGCCGCCCGTGGGGGCCTTGAATGTCAGGGGTTGCGATATTGTCATTGGAGACCAT
>DATBXG010000012.1:0-6963 GCA_036514415.1 Paraburkholderia sp. | reverse complement strand
CGTCTGCGGACCCGCCACCCGGCCCCAACCTAGCGGTACACGATCACCGGAATCTTCGTATGGGTGAGCACGCGCTGCGTTTCGCTGCCGATCAGCAGGCTGCCGAGCCCACGCCGCCCATGCGAGGCCATGAATATCACGTCGCAGCCGCCCGATTCGGCGGCTTCGATGATGCCGAGATACGGCGATGGATGCACGCTCGTGCGGCTCTCACAGCTCACGCCCGCGCTGCGCGCCGCCGCCTCGATTTCCTGAAGATGCGCGCGCGCCTCTCGCTCACTGCGCGTCTGGAAGTCGCCGGGCGGCTCGATCACCACATCGGCATAAGGCGAGTACGGATATTGCGGCAGGCACGCGTAGGCGGTGACGCGCGCGCCGACCGTGCGGGCGAGGTCGATCGCGCCGTCGATCGCCTTCTTCGACAGCTCCGACCCGTCGGTCGGAACGAGGATGTGCTTGAACATGGCGCCCTCCGTGGTCCGGCGCGATACGGCACATTCCGCGGGGCAATTCCCGGGGCAAAAGTCGGGCGGCGCCTCGCGCTGGCGTGCACCAGGCTTCTCAGGTCGATTGTAGTGCGCGAAAAAACGGCGCAAGCCGCGCGTGCGGGTCATCCCGGATATCGGAAACGCGCACCGCAGCCCCTATCCCCAGTAACCGGACTGACCGTAGGTATGCTTGAGATAGTCGAGAAAGAGGCGCACGCGCAGCGGCAGATGGCGGCGCTGCGGAAAGACGGCGTGAATGCCGATGGGCGGCGCGGCGAACGCGTCGAGCACGGTCACGAGCCGGCCTGCCGCGATGTCCTCGCCGACTTCCCACCACGAGCGCCACGCGAGACCGTGGCCCGCCAGGCACCATTCGTGCAACACCGCGCCATCCGAGCACTCCATCGTGCCAGCCACGCGGATCGACATCACCTTGCCTTCCTGCTGGAACGCCCAGCCGCGCTGCTGGTTCGTGCTCGCGCCGAAGGCGAGGCAATTGTGGCGCGCGAGGTCGGCCGGTGTTTCCGGCTGGCCGCGCCGCGACAGGTACGCGGGCGCCGCCACGCACACGCGCCGGTTCTCGCCCAGCTTGAGCGACACGAGAGACGAATCGGGCAATTCGCCGAGGCGCACCGCGCAATCGAAACCTTCGTTCACGAGGTCGACGAGCCGGTCCGAGAGATCGAGCGCGATGCTCACGTCCGGGTGCGCGACGGTGAAATCGGGCACGAGCGGCGCCACATGGCGCCTGCCGAAACCCGCCGGCGCCGACACGCGCAAGTGCCCGCTCGCCTTCACGCCACCCGCCGAGACGCTCGCCTCGGCATTCTGCATGTCGTGGATGATGCGCTGGCAGTCCTCGAGGAACGCGGAGCCCTCGAACGTGAGCGTGATGCGCCGGGTGGTGCGCACGAGCAGCTTCACGCCAAGGCGCTCCTCGAGCGCGTCGATGCGCCGGCCAATGATGGCGGGCGCGACGCCCTCGGCCTGAGCGGCGGCGGAAAGGCTGCCCTTGGCAGCCACGGTAGTGAAGGTCTCGATCTGCTTGAAGCGGTCCATTGGTGGGAAATTCGGGCAATGGGTTACGGAAACGGCGAAAACAACGAGGTCGGTCGACAGATTAGGTGGGTAAAAGTAAAAGATCAAGTGATCAATCCCGTCTTTTTCAGCAATACGACTCATGAATACAATCGACCTCGACCTCTGATGATGGAGTGCAAGGCTATGTCGGCCAGAACGACACACTTTCCCAAGGCAGTGATTTTCGACGCGTACGGCACGCTCTTCGACGTGCACTCGGTCGTCGCTGCCGCCGAGCAGATGTTCCCCGGCCAGGGCGAGGCGCTCTCGCAGCTCTGGCGCCTGAAGCAGATCGAGTACACGCAGCTGCGCACGCTCTCCGACCCTGCCGGCGCGCGCTACTGCCCGTTCTGGGACATCACGCTCGATGCGCTGCGCTACGCCGCGCGCCGCCTGAACCTGTCGCTCACGGGTGCGGGCGAAAAGCGTCTAATGGACGAGTACGCCTGCCTCTCCGCGTTCCCCGACGTGCTGCCCGTGCTGCGCCGCCTGCGTGAGCCCCGCGAAGACGGCACGCGCATTGGCCTCGCGATCCTCTCGAACGGCAACCCGCAGATGCTCGACATCGCGGTGAAGAGCGCCGGCATGAGCGGCCTCTTCGATCACGTGCTCTCCGTCGACGCCGTGCGCGCCTACAAGCCGGCCGCCGCCGCCTACGCGCTCGGCACGGCCGCCTTCGACGCCGCGCCGCGCGACATGGTGTTCGTGTCGTCCAACGGCTGGGACGCCGCGGGCGCCGGCTGGTTCGGCTACACCACGTTCTGGATCAACCGTCAGCGGCTGCCCGCCGAAGAGCTCGGCGTCGCGCCGCACGGCACCGGCGGCGGCATGGCTGAACTCGCCGCCTTTATCGAAACCGCTGCGCCCGAGAAGCAAAGCCGCCCTCGCCCCAGCCCGGGCGCATGACGGCAGGCCCACACGACGCAGCCATAACAACCACGCATTCACAATCTGACCGACCAAGGAGCAAGCAAATGGCGAACACGTTGCAACTGCCGCAAGGCATGCAGATCACGGCTGAAATCCAGCCCGGCTTCGAAACGATCCTCGCGCCCGAAGCGCTCGAACTCGTCGCGAAGCTGCACCGCGCGTTCGAGCCGCGTCGCCAGGAACTGCTGAAGGCGCGCGCCGAGCGCACGAAGCGCCTCGACGCCGGCGAGCGCCCCGACTTTCTTGCCGGGACGAAATCGATCCGCGAAGGCGACTGGAAGATCGCCGCGCTGCCGAAGGACCTCGAATGCCGCCGCGTGGAAATCACGGGTCCGGTCGAGCGCAAGATGATCATCAACGCGCTGAACTCGGGCGCGGACGCGTACATGACCGACTTCGAGGACTCGAACTCGCCGGTCTGGGAAAACCAGATCGTCGGCCAGCTCAACCTCAAGGACGCCGTGCGCCGCACGATTTCGCTCGAGCAAAATGGCAAGACGTACAAGCTCAACGACAAGATCGCGACGCTGATCGTGCGTCCGCGCGGCTGGCACCTCGACGAGAAGCACGTGACGGTGGACGGCCAGCGCGTCTCGGGCGGCATCTTCGACTTCGCGCTCTATCTCTTCCACAATGCGAAGGAACTGATCGCACGCGGCAGCGGCCCGTACTTCTATCTGCCGAAGATGGAGAGCCACCTCGAGGCGCGCCTGTGGAACGACATCTTCGTCGCGGCGCAGGAAGTCGTGGGCATCCCGCGTGGCACGATCCGCGCGACGGTGCTGGTCGAGACGATCCTCGCCGCGTTCGAGATGGACGAAATCCTCCATGAACTGCGCGAGCACAGCTCGGGCCTGAACGCCGGCCGCTGGGACTACATCTTCTCGGCGATCAAGAAGTTCAAGAACGACAAGGACTTCTGCCTCGCCGACCGTGCGCAGATCACGATGACGGTGCCGTTCATGCGCGCGTACGCGCTCGAACTGCTGAAGACCTGCCACAAGCGCAACGCGCCGGCCATCGGCGGCATGAGCGCGCTCATTCCGATCAAGAACGACGCGGCCGCCAACGACAAGGCCATGGGCGGCGTGCGTTCGGACAAGGCGCGCGACGCGACCGACGGCTACGACGGCGGCTGGGTCGCGCACCCGGGCCTCGTGCCGATCGCGATGGAAGAGTTCGTGAAGGTGCTCGGCGACAAGCCGAACCAGATCGGCAAGCAGCGCCCGGATGTGAACGTCGCGGGCAAGGACCTGCTCGATTTCCGTCCGGAAGCGCCGATCACCGAAACGGGCCTGCGCAACAACATCAACGTGGGCATCCACTACCTTGGCTCGTGGCTCGCCGGCAATGGCTGCGTGCCGATCCACAACCTGATGGAAGACGCCGCGACCGCCGAAATCTCGCGCTCGCAGGTCTGGCAGTGGATCCGCACGCCCAAGGGCAAGCTCGAGGACGGCCGCAAGGTCACGGCCGGGTTCGTGCGCGAGCTGATCCCGCAGGAGCTCGACAAGGTGAAGGCCGTGGTGGGCGGCGACACGAAGCCGTACGAGCGCGCTGCGCAGATCTTCGAGCAGATGTCGACGGCGGAGAACTTCGTCGAGTTCCTGACGCTGCCGCTCTACGAAGAAATCTGATCGATCGGCAGTTCTAACGAATAGCCGATGAAAAAGGCCCGGCGGATGCGAATCCGCCGGGCCTTCGTGTTCTCACGCGCCGCGGCGCGCGTTTGCTGTTGAGCGATCAGAGCGCGCGCCGGTGCGCGACCCAGTCGCCGCTTGCGATTTCGGGGCGTCCCGCGATGGCGGCAGGCGCGACCGGATAGTAGAGACAAGCGACGCGTTCGCCCTGCACCTCCACATCCACTTCCCTGGAAACGAAGAGACCCTCTACGCCTGGATAGACCTGCTCGATTTCGTCGAGCACGGCGAGGAGCGCATCGTCGATTTCATAGACGTCGCCGACGACGGTCGATTGCGCGTCCGCCGGCTCCGCCACCATCCCCGGATAAGTGCCGAAGTCGAAGAGCCGCCCGGCGAGCGTCGTGAGACCGAGGTGACGCGGCCGCGCGATCGCATGGCGATCCGCTGTGAGGTTGATGTCGTTGATCTCGCCCGCGCGCAGCGTGCCGTAGACGAACACGTATTTCATGGCTGTTCTCTCCTTCAAGGCGGCTCGCTGCGTACGAGCACGCTATCGATTCGTCCACATTATGCCCGGACATGAATGCGTGCTGCCCGAACCGGCGAGCACGAGGCGTCTACAATGACTGCGCCACACCCGCCAAACCCGCGGCACCTCATCTGCGTCGCCCTGCCCGCCATGTCCCAGGAATCCCCCAAACACGCGCCTGACCCTGTGCCGCCCACCGCCGAACTCATCGATATTCCACCCGAGTTCGCGCCGACGCCCACGCACCCCATCCGCGTGCGCTCGCGGCCCATGCCGGCCGGCGTGTGCATCGCGCAGCACACGCATGCGTGGGCGCAGCTCGCCTACTCGTCGCGCGGCGTGCTGCGCATGGCGACGCCGGGCACGACGTGGATGGTGCCGCCCTCGCGCGCGATCTGGGTGCCGCCTCACGTGACGCACGAAGTGGTGATCGTCGAGGACGCGTTCCTGCGCACGCTGTACGTGGACGAAACGGTGATCCCGCCCGGCCTCGACGCGTGCCGCGTGGTCGAGGTCTCCGGCCTGCTGCGCGAGACGATCGCGGCACTCGACGAGCGCGGCATTCCCCCGGCGCGCGAGCGCCTGCTCGGCTCGCTGGCGCTCGACGAGATCACGCGCTCGGCGCCGCTGCCGCTCGCGGTGCCCATGCCTGAGGAAAAGCGCCTGCGCGCACTGTGCGAGGCGCTGATCGCCGATCCAGCCGGACCAGGCTCGCTCGAGCACTGGGCGGCGCACGTGGGTGCGAGCACGCGCACGATCGCGCGGCTCTTTCGTCAGGAGCTTGGGGTGAGCTTTTCGCAGTGGCGCCAGCAGGCGATCCTCGCGCGCGCGATTCCGCTGCTCAATCAGGGACGCCCGATGGCCGTCGTGGCGCAGGAACTCGGCTACCAGAGCCAGAGCGCGTTTTCGGCGATGTTTCGCCGTGCCTTCGGCGAGAGCCCGCGCGCCTTCATCGCGCGCGGCACGGGCGATCGCGACGGGGACGAACCTGAAGATTCCGTCACCGCAACGCGCGATGCCCCGCGTTGAATTGCGCTCGCGTGTCAGCGCTCGCGCTCAGACCAGCCGCGTCATGTGGCGAATCGAGCCGAGGCGCGCAAGCCGCGGCCCCGCAACCCGGTAGCCCATGCGCAGATAAAGACGCGCGGCAGGATTATCGACGAACACGCGAAGCTGCAGTTCGCGCAGGCCGCGCTCGCGGGCCCATCGGTGCGACATATCGAGCAGGAACGTACCGGCGCCATTGCCGCGATAGCCCTCGGCAATCTGCACGTCGCGAATGTGCAGCGAGTCGCCCTCCTGCGTCACGCGCAGCACGCCAATGGCCTGGCCGTCGAGTTCGAGGATGAAGTTCTCGGACTCGCGATAGCTCGCGAGAAAGAGGTCGCCGCGCCAGACAAGGTGATGCCGCAGATAGTAGCCACCCATGTTGTTGCGCGTGAGCGTCTCGGCGAACTCGAAATCGTCCATGGTGGCGCGGCGCAACTGAAACTGCGACGGAATGTCGTTCGGTGCGAACATGTCGGCAAGCGGGGAAACAAGGTTTCGACAACGCTACGATAACGCGCTCCCGGCGGCAATCGCAGATTGTCCGTACGGACAAAGGACACGATGCATAGGGAAAGGATAGGGATCGAACTGCGAGAAAGGTCTGCGGAAAAAGAAAAAGCCCGTTGGACGTATCCAACGGGCTTCATTCTGGCGGAGCGGACGGGACTCGAACCCGCGACCCCCGGCGTGACAGGCCGGTATTCTAACCGACTGAACTACCGCTCCAGCTTGCTGCTCTCACCGGCGGGCGTCGGTCGATTCCCGCTGGCGGCGTCGCCATACTGCTTTGGCGCCGCATTTTGATTTGGCGTCCCCTAGGGGATTCGAACCCCTGTACTCACCGTGAAAGGGTGATGTCCTAGGCCTCTAGACGAAGGGGACAACACAGGCACAAGCGCAGGCTTGCGCCTTGAACTGCAGCTGTTCGCTACTGCTGAACGGCTTTGAATCTGGCGGAGCGGACGGGACTCGAACCCGCGACCCCCGGCGTGACAGGCCGGTATTCTAACCAGCTGAACTACCACTCCACATCGATTCCGCGCCCGGGCCAGCGCCCTGGCAGCTAATGGTAGGTGCTGAGGGTCTCGAACCCCCGACCTTCGCCTTGTAAGGGCGACGCTCTACCAACTGAGCTAAGCACCCGTACCCGGCTCCCCTGGGGCCTGCGCCCGCGTCACCAGGCCACCCCGGGAGAGCCCAAAAGCATACCTGATTGGAGCAGGCGTTCTCAAGGCTTGAGGGA
>DATBXG010000011.1:0-6601 GCA_036514415.1 Paraburkholderia sp. | reverse complement strand
GGGCGCGACTTGCGGGTCGCGCATCATGTCCACGAGCCGCTCGAGCGGTACGTGCGCGTCGCCTGACGCGAGTTCCACGAGTTGCGCGAGTGCAGCGCGCTTGCGCACGAGCTTCGGCCACGGTGTGTCGAGCACGGCGTTCGAAATGCCGTGCGTGCCTTCGGGAAGCAGGGCGGGCGCACGGTCGGCGCGGTTGCAGTACCACGCCAGCTCGCGTCGCGCCCAGTCGCCGACGATCAGGTTGAAGCCGTTGTAGAGCGCACCGGAGCGCGCAACCTCGTCGAGATAGCCGAGCGGCGTATCGGGCAGGCCTCGAGCGCCCGTGAGCCAGCGCGAAACGAGCGTGCCGCGCGTGGGCGCGTCGGGGCGCATGTCGTTCGGCGCGCGATAGTTCGTGAGCGCGGCGAAGCGGCCGCTGCGCGTCATGCCGAGCCAGGTGCCGCCGCCCACGAGATCGCGGCCCGCCAGCACGCCCGTGGGCGTGCTGCCCGGCGACGTCACGATGTCCGGGGCGCTCCACCAGTGCAGTGGGTCGGCGGTGCGGCGCAGGAATTCGTCGCGGTTGGCCGCGAGTGTGAAGAGCGCGCCGGCGCTCGCGCGCGGACGCCAGTCGAAGACGATCAGGCACATGGGGTTGGCCCTTGCAGGGTCGGGAGTGGGGCTGCGCCGAAGCGGCATGAGGCGCGGTGCGCCTCATGCGCGAGGGACGCGGCGAGCAGCCTCAAAGCAGTGTCAAGCTTCGGCCGGCAATGCGTACGGCAGCGGCAGCACGCGCAGCACGGGGCCATCCGCGGCGCCCAGATGCACGCTGCCCGATTCGAGCGCGGCGAGCTTGATCTCCGCGAGCAGATCGACACCGCCTTCGGGCGCCGCCGAGGCGTTTACGACCATGCCGCACGGCTGGCCCGGATCGTCCGAATGGAACAGCTCGGCGCCTGCGTGCGCGGCGTCCAGGCCCGCGGCGACATTGGCGAGCGTGGTGCGGCGCTTGATCGTCCCGCGATACTGGCTGCGCGCGACGATTTCCTGACCCGGGTAGCAGCCCTTGCGGAAGTTCACGCCGCCCAGCACGTCATAGTTGACCATCTGCGGCACGAACTGCTCGCTCACGGCCTGCGTGATGCGCGGCTCGCCCGCGCGAATGTCGAGCCAGTCCCACACGGTCGGCGACACGCGCTTCACCGCATCGTCGAGCTTCGCGAGGCGCTCCTGCACGGCTTCCTTCGGGCCGACCCACAGGTAACGCAGCACGCCGGCCGCGTCGGGCATGCGGATCAGCGTGCCGGACGGATCGTCCACCTTCACGTGCACGCCGTCGGGCAGCGCGTCGAACACGCTCGCAAGCGCGCCGCGCACGTCGCCCGCGAGACCCACCACGAGCAGCTTGTCGCTGTCGTCGGTGAGTTTCGCCTTGGCGCGCAGCACGAACATCGACAGGCGTTTTTGCACGGCGGCCTGCACGTCCCTCGAAATCAGGAGGCGGATCGTGTCGCCGGATTTCCAGGTGAGGAACGAGGCGAGCAGGCGGCCCTTTGGCGAGCAGTAGCCCGCGAGGCGCGCGCCGGCCACGTCGAGATGCTGGACGTCGTTGGTGAGCTGGCTGTGCAGGAAGCTCGCGGCGTCGTCGCCATTGGCGTCGATCACGCCGAACTGCGGCAGGATCGCGTAGGCGCCGCCCTTCAGAACGGCGTCGAAATCGGCGGCGGATTCAGGTGCGCTGAGCGTGGAGGCTTGTTCGAGCGGTGAGTTCATGGATTCGGGGAACAGTCAATCCTGACTTTAGCGAAGGCAAGCAGGTATTATATGAGGTCCCCCTGAGTCGTGTTTCCATGTCCCTCCTGAAGAAATGCCTTGTTGCCGGCGCCGCACTAGTCGTGATTGGCGCCGCTGCGGCGGGCGGCGTATGGCGCTGGGCCACCACGCCGCTCGAACTCGCCGCCCCACAACTCGACGTCACCATCAAGCCGCACAGCACCGTGCGCAGCGTCACCCTGCAGTTGCAGCGCGGCGGCGTGCCCGTGCAGCCCCAGCTTTTCGTGCTCATGACGCGCGTGCTCGGCCTGCAAAGCCAGCTCAAATCGGGCAACTACGAATTCAAGGCGGGCATCACGCCGTATGAGGTGCTCCAGAAGATGGCGCTCGGCGACGTGAACGAGTCGGTGGCCACCATCATCGAAGGCTGGACCTTCAAGCACATGCGCGCCGAACTCGACGCGAACCCCGCGCTGCACCACGAAACGGCCGGCATGAGCGACGCCGGGCTGCTCGCCGCGATCGGCGCGCCGCCCGCGCCGAACGGCAGCGGCGAAGGGTTGTTCTTCCCCGACACGTATCTCTTCGACAAGGGTTCGAGCGACCTCGAGGTCTACCGCCGCGCCTACCATCTGATGCAGACGCGCCTCGACGAAGCATGGGCGGCGCGCGCGCCCGGCTTGCCGCTCAAGTCGCCCTACGAGGCGCTGACGCTGGCTTCGCTCGTGGAGAAGGAGACTGGCCGCGCCGCCGACCGCGCGCTCGTGGCGGCCGTGTTCTCGAACCGCCTGAAGGTGGGCATGCCGCTGCAGACCGATCCGGCGGTGATCTACGGCCTCGGCGATAGCTACGCCGGGCATCTGCGCAAGCGCGATTTGCAGTCGGACACTCTTTACAATACCTACCTGCGTCTCGGGTTGCCGCCGACGCCGATCGCGCTGCCCGGCGCCGCGGCACTCCAGGCGGCCCTCAATCCGGCGTCGACGGCCGCGCTGTATTTCGTGGCGCGCGGCGATGGCAGCAGCGTTTTTTCTGACACTCTTGTCGACCACAACAAGGCCGTCGACAAATACATCCGGGGTAATTAAATGGCGCGGGGCCGATTCATTACGTTCGAGGGCATCGACGGCGCAGGCAAGACCACGCACCTCGCGTGGTTTTGCGACCAGCTTGCGCAGAAGCTCGCACCCTCGGGCCGCGCGGTCGTCATGACGCGCGAACCCGGCGGCACGCCGCTCGGCGAGTCGATCCGGGAAATCGTGCTACATCAGTCGATGGACCTCGAAACCGAGGCGCTGCTGATGTTCGCGGCGCGCCGCGAGCACCTCGCCAAGGTGATCGAGCCCGCGCTCGCGCGCGGCGACTGGGTGCTGTCCGACCGTTTCAGCGACGCCACGTTCGCTTACCAGGGCGGCGGCCGCGGGCTGCCGCGCGACAAACTCGAAACGTTGGAGCGCTGGGTGCAGGGCGGTTTCCAGCCGGATCTGACGGTGCTGTTCGACCTGCCGCCCGACACCGCGAGCGAGCGGCGCGGCGCGGCGCGCGAGCCCGACCGTTTCGAGAGCGAGTCCGATGCGTTCTTCAAGCGCACGCGCGCCGAGTACCTGCGCCGCGCGGAAGAGGCGCCATACCGTTTCGCCATCGTCGACTCTTCGCTGGGCATCGACGTGATTCGCAAGAAACTCGAGCATGTGATCGCAGCGCTTTGATTCAAAGGCGATATTTGACGTTCTTATATGGCAGCGCGGACTTCAGCCCAATTCTCATGAAGATCGCCTAAACGATTGACTCCGAAGATGACCTATCCCTGGCAAACCGACGACTGGCAACGCTTGCAGCAGCTGCGCAGCCACTGGCCGCATGCTCTCCTGCTGCATGGCCAGGCGGGCATCGGCAAGCTCCAGTTCGCGCAGCATCTGGCGAAGGGGTTGCTCTGCGAATCGCCGCAGGCCAACGGTGAACCGTGCGGTGCCTGCGCCGCGTGCCACTGGTTTGCGCAGGGCAATCATCCCGACTACCGCATCGTCGTGCCCGAGGCATTGGCCGCAGAGATCGGCCAGGCCGGCGAGGACGACGCCAAGGCCGATAGGGCTGAGAAGGGAGACGGCGAAGAGGGCAAGAAGAGCCGCGCGCCGAGCAAGGAAATTCGCATCGAGCAGGTGCGCGCGCTGCTCGACTTCGCGGGCGTGGGCTCGCACCGCGGTGGCCTGCGCGTGGTCGTGCTGTATCCGGCCGAGGCGCTCAACGTCGCCGCCGCCAACGCGCTCCTGAAGACGCTCGAGGAACCGCCCGCCGGCGTGGTGTTCCTGGTGGTGTCGGCGCGCATCGACCGCCTGCTGCCTACCATCATCAGCCGTTGCCGCCAGTGGCCCATGGGCACGCCGGCGCCCGAGGCCGCCACGGCGTGGCTCGCACAGCAGGGCGTGGACGACGCACCGGCGCTGCTGGCCGAATCCGGCGGCGCGCCGCTCGCGGCGCTCGCGCTCGCGCACGACGAAAACCGCACGCTGCGCGACTGGACGCTGGCCCAGCTCGCGGCGGGCCCCGCCTGCGACGCCTTTGCCTGCGGCGAGACGCTGCAGAAGCTGCCGGTGCCGCTCGTGCTTGGCTGGCTGCAGCGCTGGGCCTACGACCTGCTCGCCGAACGCACCGCGGCCCGCCCGCGCTATTTTCCGCAGGCCGCCAGCGCTCTCGCGCGGTGCGCCGCGAAGCTCGACGCGGCGGCGCTGGCGCGCTACATGAAAACCGTCACGCGCCAGCGCGCCGTGGAGAACCATCCGCTGAATGCGCGCCTCGTGTTCGAGGAACTCTTTCTCGGCTATCGTGAATTGTTCGCCTGACCGGCCAGGCTGAGCCGAACCACCCTTCGCAGGACCACCCATGTTTGTCGATTCGCATTGCCATATCAACTTCGAGGGCCTCGGCGACCGCCTGCCGCAAGTGCTCGAGAACATGCGCGAGAACGCCGTCACGCACGCGCTGTGCGTGTCGGTCGACCTCGAAACGCTGCCTTCGGTGCTCGATATCGCGAGCCGCTACGAGAATGTCTACGCGTCGGTGGGGGTGCATCCCGATCACGAGCACATGAGGGAGCCCAGCGTGGCCGAACTGGTCGAGCTGGCGCAGCACCCGAAAGTCGTGGCGATCGGGGAAACGGGGCTCGATTACTATCGCCTGGGCGAGCGCACGATCGCCGACATGGAATGGCAGCGCGAGCGCTTTCGCACGCATATCCGGGCGGCGCACGCCACGGGCAAGCCGCTCATCGTCCATACGCGCGCAGCTTCGGACGACACCCTGCGCATCATGGAAGAAGAGCGTGCGGGAGAGCCTGGCGGCGTGATGCACTGCTTCACGGAGCCGTGGGCCGTTGCCGAGCGCGCGCTGGCGCAAAACTTCTACATCTCGCTGTCCGGCATCGTGACGTTCAAGAGCGCGACGGACGTCCAGGAAGTGGCGCGCCGCACGCCGATCGAGCGCCTGTTGATCGAAACGGATTCGCCATACCTTGCGCCAGTGCCATTTCGGGGCAAACCCAATGAACCTGCGTACGTCAGCCATGTCGGAAGATTCATTGCGCAGCAACGCGGGTTGCCGGACGCCGAACTCGGCGCTGTCACCACGCAGAATTTTTTCCGGCTCTTCAAGATCCAGCCGCAGGCCTGAATCGCGAACCGCGTGCTGCCAATTGTATTCAATATCAACGAGATAGCAGATAACGTTAAGGCTTGACATGAACTCGAAACCGCTTTCGCTCGCCGCCCATCCCGTTCGCCGCACGGCCGCCGCGCTCGTGCTCGGCGTCGCCGCCACGCTGTTCGGCGCCGCGGCGCACGCCGCACCGATCGACTCGCTCGTGAAGGGCGTCAAGTTCGACGACGACAAGGGCGTGCAAAAGGCGCTCGCGAACGGCATGGACCCGAACGCCACCGACGACCAGGGCATGCCGCTCCTCGTGCTGGCCGCGCGTGAGAAGTCCGACAAGGTCGCAGCGGTGCTGCTCGACAACCCGAAGACGAACATCGCCGCCGAAGACCGCGCGGGCGAGAACGCGCTGATGCTCGCCGCGCTCAACGGCGACGTGGATCTCGTCAAGCTCCTCATCACCAAGGGCGCCGAGGTCAACAAGAAGGGCTGGACGCCGCTGCACTACGCCGCCGCGAACGGCAGCGACGACGTCGCGAAGCTGCTGATCGGCTATTCGGCCGACGTCAACGCGCTGTCGCCCAATGGCACGACGCCGCTGATGATGGCCGCGCGCGGCGACCATCTCACGACGCTGCAGCTGCTGCTCGAGCATGGCGCGACGCTCGGCGCGAAGAACCAGATCGGCATGACCGCACTCGATTTCGCGCGCCAGTACAAGGCGCCGGACGCGATCAAGGACCTCACGGCGCGTATGACGCAGGCTGGCCTGCCGACGGCGAATACGGCGGCGCCGCAAAACAGTGCAAAATAATGGGGATGAAGGCGGCCGCACTGGATCAACGCGGCCGACCGGCGGCGCTCGAGGCGCCGCTCCCCACGACAACTCAAGGAGAACCATGCTGCGGGTTCTGATCTGTGCGGGCGCGATGGCGTTACCGCTCTCCGCTTTCGCATTCACGGCAAGCGACCTCAACCGCCTTTGCACGAAGACCGACCTGGCTTCGCGCAGCGCGTGCGCCGCCTACATCGAAGGTGCCGCTGACGGCATCTTCAATACCATCGACGCCATAGGCGGCACTACCGGGCCGCGCGTGGGTCAATACTTCTGCCTGCCGCCGGACGCGCGCTCCACCCAGCTCACCGACGCGGTGCGCAAGTACATCGCCGACAACCCGAACGTGGCCGGCTATAACGCCAGCAC
>DATBXG010000010.1:0-2060 GCA_036514415.1 Paraburkholderia sp. | reverse complement strand
CGCCGGCGACCAACCAGCGCGATGCGCGCGCCCTGGGCGGCGAAGCGCCGCGCACACGCTTCGCCGATGCCGGTGCCGGCGCCCGTGATGACGACGTGGCCCGGGCTGGCGGTGGAGGGCTGGTTCATGGGGATGGCTCCTGGGGTGTCGATGAAAATGGGAGCATAGGCATGGCGCGCGCGGCGGCCTATCGAACAAAAGGATGACAAGGCGCGCCCCCTCACTCGCGCGGCGTTTGCCGATTAGCGCTCACGGCGTGCGAACGCTCTGCGTAGCATCGAACGTCTGTCGCTCAGGAACAGGAGGACCGATCATGCAGAGGGATACGCAAGGCAATGCAGCGCTCCAGACGGCGGTCGCCACGATCGAGGGACTCGTGCGCCCCGGCGCAACGGTTTTCTATCGTATCGGCGCTGATCATGCACCGTCCGGGTTCGAGCTGTTCGGGCTTGCGGAGGCGATGCATCGAACCTGGCTGCAACGGTATTGCGTGCTCGATCCCATGCATCCGTCACGCTGCGTGCAGCAGCGCGGCAACGTGCTCACGCTCGATGGCGAACTGCCCGAAGCACTGCGCGATGCGTCGGTGTACTGGCTTCGCTTTCTGAGGCCTTACAGGGTGGTCGACGTCATGGAAGTGCTGCTGCGTGAACAGGGTCGCCTGGCCGCGGCATTCTCGCTGCTGCGCTTCGCACCCGACCCGCCCTTCAGCGCCTGCGATATCGAGCGCGCGAACGTGCTCCAGCCGCTGCTCGAAGTCGCGTTGGCAGCCACATGGGGCAGCGAGCCCGCCATGCACGCGCCGCAGCACGGGACGAACGTCGCGTCGCGCCTCACGCATCGCGAGGAACAGATTGCCCGGCTGGTGCGCAACGGTCTTTCCAACAAGGCGATCGCGCGCGACCTCGACCTGTCGCAGCCCACCGTCAAGACCCACCTGTTGCGGATGTTTCGCAAACTAGGGGTCTCGAGCCGCACCGAACTGGTCGGTGCGTTGTTCCTGTAAAGCCTTACTTCCGCTTCGCGCATCGGCGTGGCGTCTCCGCACAAACCCTGGCTTTTCCCTTTTGCCTGCGCGGGTTGCCAATTTGTGCTGCCGGACTTCCTTTTTGACCTCCTACATTGCGTCTCAGCGGCGTGTTGTCGCACACGCCTTCGGCGTATGGCAGCAGCCTGAACGGACACGAGAACGGCCAAATGGAGAGAGATCGAATGAATGTCATAGCGGAGCCTTCAACCTCGACCGAGTTGCGCAAAGGCGCACTCGGGTTGGGTTTTATCGTCTTTTTCGTGATTTCCGCAGCCGGTCCGCTGGTGGCGATCGCGGGCGGCTTTCCGATCGGCATCATGCTGGGCAATGGCGCCGGCACGCCCGCGCTCCTGATCGCGACGGTAGCGATCCTGCTGATGTTCGCGGCTGGCTACACGGCAATGTCCCGTCACATCACCAATGCAGGCGGCTTTTACGCGTTCACGGCGCGAGGTCTCGGCGGCACGGCGGGCGGCGCCGCGGCATTGCTGGCGCTGCTCGGCTACAACACGATGCAGATCGGTCTGTATGGCATGTTCGGCGCGGTTTCCGCGGGCTTTCTCAGCATGCATCTGGGCCTCGACGTGCCGTGGTGGGCGTGTTCGCTCGTCGCGATGGCGAGCATCGCCGTGCTGGGCTATCGTCAGATCGATCTCTCCGCGAAGGTGCTCTCGTTGCTGGTCCTGGGCGAATACGTGGTCGTGTTGATTCTCGATGTCGCCATTCTGAAAGCGGGCGGCGCGCACGGTATCGACACGGTGTCCTTCAAGCCGCATGTGTTCCTTGCCGGGTCGCCCGCGATCGGTTTTCTCTTCTGCTTTGCGAGCTTCATTGGTTTCGAGGCCACGACGATCTATAGCGAAGAGGCGAAAGACCCGAAGCGCACCGTGCCGCTGGCGACGTATATTTCTGTACTCCTGATCGGTGCCTTCTATGCATTTTCGGTCTGGTGCATGATCATTGGCGCAGGCAGCGCCGACGTGGTGAAGACGCTTACGGCACTCTCCGACCCCACGACCTTCCTCTATTC
>DATBXG010000009.1:0-2036 GCA_036514415.1 Paraburkholderia sp. | reverse complement strand
GCTTCGGCCATCCGCGCCTGCGCGCGCGTCACCTGCCATTTGCGATCGCCTCGTCCGAGCGCGACCAGTGGCTGCGCTGCATGGCCTGGGCGATGGAAGATGTCGGCCTGCCCGAGCCGCTGCGCGAACGGCTGCTGCACTCGTTTTTCGATACCGCCGACTGGATGCGCAATCATCCGGGCTGAGCCGGTGCCAGGTTGGTGCCCGGTCGGCTGCGCTCGATTGTGCCGGTCTGTGAGCCGGTACAGTCAGGCGCTCACGGATCGCGGCCGTCCGGCGGGGAGTTTTGCTACGCGGCCATAATGGGCTCTTGGCGGACGGTTGCCGCGAAATTGGCAGATCGCGCCCCGTACGGCCAGCCGTAGACAAGACAAGGAGACTCCCTCGATGACGACCACCCGCGCGCTCTTTCGCGAAGACGCCTATCTCACGCATTGCGAGGCGACCGTGCTCGCCGTCGGCGACGACGGCGTGCGGCTCGACCAGACCGTGTTCTATCCGCTCGGCGGCGGGCAGGCCGGCGACGCCGGCGCGCTGGTGCTCGCCGACGGCACGCGCATCGAGATCGCCGACACGCGCAAGGCGAAGTTCGAAGGCGCGACGCCCGACGACGCGCTGCACGTTCCCGCGCCCGGCCAGGAAGCGCTGCTCGCGCGCCTCGCCGCGGGCGAGCGCGTGCGCGCCGAGATCGACTGGGCGCGCCGTCACCGGCACATGCGTTTGCATACGGCGAGCCATCTGATGTGCGCGGTGCTGCCGTACCCCGTGGATGGCTGCAGCATCACGACCGACTATGCGCGTCTCGACTTCGCGACCATCGAGCCGATCGAGCGCGAGACGGTGGAGGCGCGGCTTGCCGAGCTCGTCGCGGGCGCGCACCCCGTGGCGACCGAATGGATCACCGACGACGAGATGGCGCAACGCCCCGAACTCGTCCGCACGATGAGCGTCAAGCCGCCGATGGGCCTCGGCCGCGTGCGCCTGTTGCGTATCGAGAACGTCGACTTGCAGCCCTGTGGCGGCACCCACGTGCGCAACACGCAGGAGATCGGCGCGCTGCGCGTGGCAAAGCTCGAGAAGAAGAGCGCGCGCACGCGGCGTCTCGTCCTCGAGCTGGTGCAATGAATCCCGATCCGCGCGAGGTGCTCGACTTCTGGTTCGGCGCGCCGGGCTCGGAGGAATTCGGCCGGGAACGCAAGATGTGGTTCCGCAAGAGCGCGGTGTTCGACGCACTTTTGCGCGAACGCTTCGGCGCGCTGCTCGACGCCGCCAACGCGGGCGAACTCGACGCATGGTGCGCAACGCCCGAGGGGGCGCTCGCGCTCGTGATCGTGCTCGACCAGTTTTCGCGCAACTGCCATCGCGACACGCCGCGCGCGTTCTCCGCCGACGACAAGGCGCTCGCCATCGCGCGCGCGATGGTGGCGAGCGGCGCCGATCTGCGCTTGCCCACGCTGCAGCACCGCTCATTCGCCTATCTGCCCTTCGAGCATGCCGAAAGCGCCGAAGCGCAGCGCGAGTCGCTGCGACTCTTCGCCGAGCTGGCAAAAGATCCGGAAGGTGAGGGCTACTACGATTACGCGATGCGGCACGCGAAGGTCATCGAGCGCTTCGGGCGCTTTCCGCATCGCAATGCGCAACTCGGACGCGCGTCTACGGACGAGGAAACCGCGTTTCTGCGCGAGCGCGGTTCGTCGTTCTAGCGGACTTCAGCGCGTTGCTTCAGCGTCCGCCGCTCACGTCGAGCAGGGCGCCCGTCACATACGATGCCGCGTCGCTCAGCAGCCACACGATCGTTTGCGCGACTTCATCGGCGCTGCCGGGCCGGCCGAGCGGCGTCTGCGCGCCGAGCACGGCTGCGCGGTCGGGGCGGCCGCCGCTCGCGTGGATCCCGGTATCGATGAGGCCGGGACGCACCGCGTTCACGCGCACGCCCTGCGGGCCGAGTTCCCTCGCGAGCCCGATCGTCATCGTGTCGATGGCGCCTTTCGACGACGCGTAGTCCACGTACTCATTGGGCGAACCGAGCCGCGAGG
>DATBXG010000008.1:0-3934 GCA_036514415.1 Paraburkholderia sp. | reverse complement strand
GGCTCGCCTTCGTACACGTCGAGCCCCGCGCCGCCGAGCGTGCCCGCCTTCAGTGCGAGCGCCAGCGCGGCCGTATCGACCACACTGCCCCGCGAAACGTTGACGAGAAAGCCCTGCGGCCCCAGCGCGTCGATCACCGCGCCGTCGACCAGATGCCTGGTCTGTTCGCCACCCGGCGTCGCGATGACGAGAAAGTCGCTCCATTGCGCGAGCGCCATCAAGCCCTCGAAGTAGCGCGCCTGCGCGCCTTCGCGCGGCTTGCGGCTGTGATAGCCAAGCTCCATGCCGAAGCCCGCGGCGCGCCGCGCCACCTTCTCGCCGATATGCCCGTAGCCCACTATGCCGAGCCGGCGCCCGGTGACCGTGGGGCGCATCGGTAGCGCGTCGCGCCAGACTCCGGCGCGGCACGCGGCGTCGAATTGCGGCACCGCTCGCACGGCGGCGAGCAGCAGCGCGAGCGCGTGGTCGGCCACGCAGTCGGCGTTGACACCCGCGCCGTTGCACAGCGCGATGCCGCGTTCGCGCGCGTGGTCGAGCGCGAGATTTTCATAGCCCGCGCCGAGCGCACCCGCGAGTTCGAGCGCGGGCATGCGGTCGATTTCGTCGGCGGTGAGGCCCGTGGTGCCGTTCGTGAGCGCCACGCGCACATCCTTGCCGCGCTGCGCGACCGCTTTTGCGCGCGCATCCGCGTCGGGAGCGTAAATGACATCGAACTGCTCGCCGAACCCGGCGAGGTCTTCATCGGCAAGCGGAATCAGGACCAGCAGGCATGGCTTCATCGTGATGTCATCCTTGCATCATTGTTTCGACGTACGAACCGAATCAGTCGACTGCCGCGGTGTGCACACAATGGGCACACCGCAACGTCACACGGCCGTCACATAGCGCGGCGGCAAAACCTCCACGCGCGGCGCCGCCGCGGCGGCGGCCGCGTCGCGCGCGCGGCGCATCTCGTCTGCCGGACTCATGCCGAACAGGCGCTTGAACTCGCGGCTGAACTGCGACGCGCTTTCGTAGCCCACGCGCGTGGCCGCGGCGCTCACGTTCAGGCCGTCATGTGTGATCAGCAGGCGCGCGTGATGCAGGCGCGTGGTTTTCACGTACTGCATCGGCGAGGTCGACGTGACAGCCTTGAAATGCGCGTGAAACACGGCAAGGCTCATGCCCGCTTCGGACGCGAGCGTCTCGACGTCGAGGTCGCCGCGGTAGTCGGTGTGAATGCGCCGCAGCGCCTTCGCGATGCGCCCGAAATGGTGCTGGTGCGTAAGCGCCGCGCGAATCGCGTCGCCCTGCTCGCCCATGAGCACGCGATAGCAGATTTCGCGCACGATCGAAGGCCCGAGAATGCGCGCCTCGTAAGGCTGCGCGAGCGCTTCGAGCAGGCGCAGCACGGCGTTCGAGAGCGTCGCGTCGAGCGGCGTGGCGTAGATGCCCGAGGGCTCGGACACGGGGCGGCGCGGGTCGTCGAGCGCCATGAGCAGCTCGGCGACGGTCGTGAGATCGACACGGATCGAGATCGCGAGAATCGGCTTCTCGGGGCTCGCCTCGGTCTCGCACTCGAACGGCATCGGCACCGAAAGGACCAGATATTGCTGGGCGTCGTAGATGAAGACCTGGTCGCCGAGAAAGCCGCGCTTGCGCCCCTGGCAAACGATGAAGATGCTCGGCTCGTACATGACCGGCCGGCGCGGATGACTCTCGCTGCCGCGATAGAGCCGCACGCCTTCGACCGGCGTGGCGTGCACGCCGTCGCGCTGCGTGAGTTGCATGAGCAGGTCGACCGTGCGCGCCTGCGTGGCGGCCGCCGGCGCGATGGCCGCGGCCGCGAGGGTTTTGACGTAGCCCATATCGGTTGTGCCCCAAAAGATTCAGTCAGGCAGAGAAACAGGCTTGCCAATCTATCACCGAACCCGCGGCCTTGCTGCGCGCCAGGAGAATCAGGCAAGTCTTCGATAGCTTCAGGTATTCCCTGGGTGGGCCCCGATCCTTACGATGGGAACCCTGCCGCAACCCCCATGCAACACCGCTGCACCCGTCCTCAACGGCATGGGACCGGAGTCAGGGCGAAAGCCCTGACTCCGGATCGACACAGGAGCCAACATGTACCCGACCTACGGATATGCCGCCCGCGACGCCGCCTCGCCGCTCGCCCCGTTCGAATTCCAGCGCCGCGATCTGCGCGAGCTCGACGTCCGCATCGACGTGCTGTTCTGCGGCGTGTGCCATTCCGACCTGCACCAGGCGCGCAACGAGTGGCACAACACGATGTACCCGGTCGTGCCGGGCCACGAGATCGTCGGCCGCGTGGCCGAAGTCGGCAAGGGCGTCACGAAGTACAAGGTGGGCCAGCTGGTCGGCGTGGGCTGTCTCGTCGATTCGTGCCGCACCTGCCCGAGCTGCGCGGAAGGCCTCGAACAGTATTGCGAGAACGGCTGGGTCGGCACCTATAACGGCAACGACCGCGTGAGCGGCGACGTGACCTACGGCGGCTACTCCACGCAGCTCGTGGTGGACGAAGCCTTCGTGCTGCGCGTGCCCGAGAACCTCGACGCCGCCGCGGCCGCGCCGCTCCTGTGCGCGGGCATCACGACGTATTCGCCGCTGCGCACGTGGGGCGCGGGCCCCGGCAAGAAGGTCGGCATCGTGGGCCTCGGCGGACTCGGCCACATGGGCGTGAAGATCGCGCATGCGATGGGCGCGCACGTGGTGCTGTTCACCACGTCGCCCTCGAAGATCGAGGACGGCAAGCGCCTCGGCGCAGACGAAGTCGCGATATCGAAGGACCCGGAGCAAATGGCGAAGCACGCCAACAGCTTCGACCTGATCGTGAACACGGTGGCCGCGCAGCACGACCTCAACCCGTTCATCGAGCTGCTGCGCCGTGACGGCACGATGACACTGGTGGGCGCGCCCGAGCACGATCACCCGTCGCCGCAAGTGTTCAACCTGATCATGAAGCGCCGCCGTCTCGCGGGCTCGCTGATCGGCGGCATTGCAGAAACCCAGGAAATGCTGGACTTCTGTGGCAAGCATGGCATTACGTCGGACATCGAAATGATCAAGATGCAGGACATCAACACCGCCTACGAGCGCATGCTCAAGAGCGATGTGAAGTACCGCTTCGTGATCGACCTCGATTCGCTGCGCAAGTAACGAGCGCTGCACACCCTGACGTAACACCCTGCCCCGCCGGGCCATCCGTTCAGGATGGCCCGCCAGCCCTTCCGCTTCGAGGCCTTCCTTTTTTGGCCTCCCGTAGTCGAGCCGGCGCCCGCGTGCGCCGCCATCCGATCGTCATCGCCGTTTAACCGCTGTGCGTCGCCTTCCGCGAGACGCCGGCACCGCGAAGCGCCTTCATCGCTACGCGGCTCACCGTTTTTCTGCAGCAGCGCGGATTGCGTTCAAGCCTCAAGCCCATTGTCAGGAGCTCGCCCGTGATCGACCGCATCCAGGCGATGCGCACGTTCGTCCGCATCGTCGACACCAACAGTTTCACCAAAGCCGCGCAATCGCTCGATATGCCGCGCGCCAGCGCAACCACGCTGATGCAAAACCTCGAGTCGCTGCTCGGCACGCAATTGCTCGTGCGCACCACGCGGCGTCTTTCGCTCACGCCCGAAGGCGCCGCGTACTACGAGCGCGCCGCGCAGATCCTCGCCGACATCGACGATGCCGAAGCGAGCGTGCGCCAGTCGCCCGGCGCGATCGGCGGCCGCCTGCGCGTGGAGATGCCGGGCCTCATCGCGAACGCGATCGTGCTGCCCGCGCTCCACGACTTCCACGCGCGCTACCCGCAGATCGACCTCGTGATCGGCGTGAGCCTGCGCAACGTCGATCTCGTCGGCGAAGGCGTGGACTGCAGCATCCAGCTCGGCGCGCTGCCCGACTCGGGGCTCGCGGCGCGGCGTCTTGGCGTGCTGGAGCACGTGACCTG
>DATBXG010000007.1:0-12054 GCA_036514415.1 Paraburkholderia sp. | reverse complement strand
CGTGTAGTTCTTCACGTACTCGTGCTGGATCTTGTCGTTCGTGAGCAGATAGTTGATCACGGCGCCAAGGAACGCGATGTCCGTGCCGGTGCGGATCGGCGCGTAGAAGTCCGCGACCGATGCCGTGCGCGTGAAGCGCGGATCCACCACGATGAGCCTTGCCTTGCGGTGCGCCTTCGCTTCCGTGACCCACTTGAAGCCGCACGGGTGCGCCTCGGCCGCATTGCCGCCCATCACCAGAATCACGTCCGCATTGCGAATGTCGACCCAATGGTTCGTCATCGCACCACGGCCAAACGTCGGGGCAAGACCTGCCACCGTCGGGCCGTGTCAGACACGCGCCTGGTTGTCGAATGCGAGCAGGCCCATGCAGCGGGCCACTTTATGCGTGAGATAGCCGACTTCGTTGCTGCCCGCCGAAGCGGCCAGCATGCCCGTGGTCAACCAGCGGTTCACGGTCTTGCCGTCGGCGCTCTTCTCCACGAAGTTCGCGTCGCGATCTTCCTTCATCAGCTTCGCGATGCGGTCCAGCGCCTCATCCCACGATATGCGTTTCCATTCGTTCGTACCGGCCGCCCGGTACTCGGGGTACTTGAGGCGGCTATCGCTATGAATGAAATCGATCAGGCTCGCGCCCTTCGGGCACAGCGTGCCGCGATTGACGGGGTGATCGGGATCGCCTTCGATGTGGATGATGCTCGTCGTCGCATTCTTCGCGCCATCGCCGAGACCGTACATGAGGATGCCGCAACCAACCGAACAGTACGGACAGGTGTTGCGGGTTTCAGTGGTGCGCGCCAGTTTGTATTGTCGAACCTCGGCAAGCGCGTTGTCGGGTGCGAAACCCATCAACGCGAGGCTGGAACCCGCCAGCGACGTTGCCGTGACCTTGAGGAACTGGCGCCGGGACATCTGCAGCATGATTCGTCCTCGGCTTCTGGTTGCGGGTTTTTTCAGTATATGACGTTTTGGGCGACGGATCGCGCTGGATGTTCGCGAGTTGCCGGTGCGCTTTGCCCGTGTACGAGGCGACATCGCGCGGGAACCACCCTTGCTAATATTGACTGGCAAATGAGCCATCTTCGTGACCGAACGGAACCACCGCGGGGCGCGCCATCATGTCAACGCTTTCCACCGAAAGACTGCAGTCCGCCGCGCGCAAAGAAGCGTCGTGGGTGGTCGGCGCGCTGCGCCAGTTCATCGCCAACCGCTGCCCTTCCCTAGCGGCCAGCATTGCGTTCTACTCGGCGTTTTCGCTTGCGCCCACGCTCGTGATGGTGATCGCCGTGGCCGGCTGGTTCTTCGGCGACGCCGCCGCGCGCGGCGAACTGTTCGGCCAGGTCCACAACGTGCTGGGCGACGACGCGGCAGCGGCCGTCACCACCATCGTGCACAACGCGCACCGCGCCGGCAGCACGGGCGGCGTAGCCGCGATCGTTTCGCTCGGGCTGCTCGTGATTGGCGCGTCCGCAACGTTTTCCTCGCTCAATTCCGCCCTGAACGTCGTCTGGCCGCCCGAAGGGCCGCGCGCCTCCAGCGTGTTGGCGCTGGTGCGCGTGCGGCTCATTTCGTTCAGCCTCGTGCTGGGCGTGGCGTTCCTGCTGATCGTCTCGCTCGTGCTCGACACGGCAATCGTCTTCGTGGGCCAGTGGATCTGGGGGAACTCGCCTTTTGTGATCATCGGCAACCTGCTGCAACTCACCGTCGGGCTGCTCGTGCTGGCCGTGGCGTTCGCCGCGCTGCTGCGTTTCCTGCCCGACGCCAACGTGCAGTGGCGCGACGCGATGGTGGGCGGCATCGTCGCGGCGGTGCTGTTCACGGCGGGCAAGAAGCTCTTCGCGCTCTATCTCGCGCACGCAGGCATGGCGACGGCTTTCGGCGCCGCCGGCTCGCTCGCCGTGCTGCTCATGTGGCTGTATTTCTCGGCCGCGGTGCTGCTGCTCGGCGCGGAATTCTCGGCGGCGCGCGCGCGCATGCACGACCCGCGCGGCGCGTGGGGTTTCCTTACGGAAACTCCGCCCGGCAGCCGCGCCAAGCTGGCTTCGGTGCTCGCCGCCTCGACCATCGCCCGGCGGCACGATGCGCAACACCTGGCCAGTCATCCGGCAACGGCGCCGGCGCCGGCGGTGCCGATCGGAAACGGTGCCACATCCGCAGTCGCTATGCCTCCGGCCTTTGCGGCGGCCGTTTCGGCAGACAAATCGACACTATCGGAAACTCCGCTCGGCGCGATCGGGCGCGCAAGCGCGCATGGCGGGGCATTCGGGCGGCTCAAATCGGGCCTGCAGATTCGCCGCTCGGTCGTCCGGATGGAGGACAGCGCCGCCTATGCGGCCACGCTCACGATGGTCCACGCGGGCCGCACGGCCGCCGCGGCCGATCGCTATGTGAAGCGCCACCCGTGGGGTTCGGTGCTGTTCGTCGCGAGCGCGGCGCTCGCCATGACCGCCGCTGCCGGACGCCGCCGCGCCACGGATTCCGGGCCAGGTGCGCAGGCGGCCAAAGGCCGCGGCAAGCCCCAAAAATAACGCGCGTTTACGGAACTTTTATCAAAAATAACAATAATGCCCGATCAACAATCCAATATTTCCTAATTCGGCATAATCGACGCAGCCCCCGTCTGACAAGGGATTCTGGCCGGTGTCAGCTTTTTGCTACAAACTTTTTTTTTCAGTTCTGGTGCATTGACGTGCTGCGTTATTCTCCATCGCGCAACAACTACACAATTTCTGCGTGGAGAAAACAGAATGAAACGAGTCGCTCTCTCGACCCTCTCGGTGGCCCTCCTGGCCGCAGCCGGCACCGCGCACGCTCAGAACAGCGTGACCCTGTATGGCGTGATCGACGAATCGATCCAGTTCGTCAACCATACGATGAACGACCAAGGTCAAAACAAGAACCTGTTCGCCCTCGTTGGCGGTAACCTGTCGGGCAACCGCTGGGGCCTGAAGGGTACGGAAGATCTGGGCGGCGGCCTGAAGGCGATTTTCCAATTGGAAAGCGGCTTCAACATCAACAACGGCAAAATGGGCAGCTACAACGGCAACACGGCGATCTTCGGCCGTCAAGCATACGTTGGCCTCGCACATGACCAGTACGGTACGGTCACGTTCGGCCGCCAGTACGACCCGGTGGTCGACATGGTTCAGCCGCTGACCGGCGACAACTACTTCGGCAGCGCGTTCACGACCCCGGGCGACGTCGACAACAACGACAACAGCTCGCGTACGAACAGCGCAATCAAGTACGTCTCGCCGTCCATCCAGGGCTTCCAGTTCGAAGGCATGTACGCTCTGGGCGGCGTGGCTGGCAAAACCGGCTCGGGTCAGAGCTGGGGTGCTGCGGCGACGTATGGCATCGGCTCGTTCAATGTTGCCGCCGGCTACTTCCGCATGGACAACGCGTCGTCGCCGGCGTCCCGCGCCGCCAACGGCGGCTGGGCCTCGGGCGCAACGTCGGATGCCATGTTCCAGGACGGCAGCCAGATCACCAGCGCCTACGCTTCGGCCGCGTCGGTTGGCATCGGTTCGATTGCAGCGCAATACGTCGCCGGTCCGTTCACGTTCAGCGGCCGTTACAGCAACGTTCAGATGCGTCGTGACAGCGCTTCGGCGTTCGCTTCGAACCAGCGTTTCAACGTCGCAGGCGGCTTCTTCGGCTATCAGCTGAACCCGGCACTGCTGCTCGGCCTCGGCTACACCTGGACGCACGGCGCTGGCGACACGTCGAACACGTACAACCAGATTTCGGTTGGCGCGGACTACAACCTGTCGAAGCGCACCGACCTGTACGGTGTGGCGGCCTGGCAGCACGCCAACGGCACGCAGCGCGACAGCGCGACCACGACGTCGATCGCAGGCGCGTCGATCGGCTCGTACGGCTACAACTCGGCTACGAGCTCGCAGGCCCTGGTCAGCCTCGGCATCCGCCACAAGTTCTAAGCAACGCTTTACGCCGGGCTTCGGCCCGGCGCCGGATCTGGCTAGCGAGCCACTCCGGCGAAGCGAGCGAGACCACGCAGCTAAAAACCATACGCTGCACAAACCAGCCTCGGGCGCAAGCCCTGGCTGGTTTTTTTATGCCCCCTGCATTTTAGGAATTAGCCTCTAGCCGCCCGCAACGCCTTTCGCGCCTCCGGCATCTCGCGCGAGCAGACAATCGAGCGGACGATTCAACGCAAGCGCGCCAGCGCGGCGGCAGCATGCCGCACGAACGCGTCGCCCAACGCCGTTGCCGTGCGCTGCGTGCCGCGCACGGCATGGAGCGCGGCCGGCAGCGCGGGCGCGAAGCGCTTCACGCTCACCCGCGCACTCGCGTGCTGGGCCGTCAGCGCGTCGACCAGCGCCACGCCCATTCCCGCTTCCACCATCGCCACCGCCGATTGCGCCAGCGCCACTTCGACGACAAGCTCGCGCGCCACGCCGCTTTCCGCAAACAACCGGTCGATGCCCATGCGCGCCTCGCTCGCCGCGGCAAACGAAATGAAGCGCTCGCCCGCGCAGTCTTCGGCATGAATCACGCGCTTGCGAGCGAGCCGATGTCCACGCGGCACGATGCAGCGCAGCGGCCATTCCCCCAGGCACTCGAGGCGTACGCCAGGATGCGCGACGGCTTGCGTGACGAATCCGAGATCGCAGCGTTGTGCGGCCACGCGCTCGGCAATCTCCGCGGCGTCCCCGGTCAGCAATTCGAGATCGACGCCCTCGTGCGCGCTCGCGAACGCGGCGGCAACGCGCGGCAGAAAGTCCGCACAAAGATCCGCTGAAGCGGCAACGCGCACGACGCCGCGCCGTTGCGCGCGAATCTGCGCCGCCGCCTGGGCCACGCGCTCGAAGCCGAAGAACGCGCGCTCGACTTCATCGTGCAACGCATGCGCTTCGACCGTCGGCAGCAAACGGCCCTGGCGCCGCTCGAAGAGCGCGAGTTCCATCTTCGCTTCGAAATCGGCGAGCAAGCGGCTCACCGCGGGCTGCGAAATACCGAGCGCCTGCGCCGCGCGTGTGACGGTGCGCCACTGCATCAACGCGCGAAAGGCTTCAACCTGGCGCAAACTGAGGTCAGCTGCATACATAATGTGATGTTATAGCCTGTAAGGCATTTGGTCTTTCGGTGTCGTCAGCACATGATCCATGGCGACAATCATGCCTTGATTTTACGAACATCATACCGAATATGATGGCATAACATTAGGACATACATGTAGCACGCCGGCACGCGTTTCGCGCACCAAATGAAAAATCCCCGCAGGCTCGTCGCCGACGGGGATTTTTTGGTACTGACGGGGAGCCGCCACCCGAAGGTCGCGGCTCCAG
The DNA here is from genome assembly GCA_036514415.1 of Paraburkholderia sp. Classification (GTDB taxonomy): domain Bacteria; phylum Pseudomonadota; class Gammaproteobacteria; order Burkholderiales; family Burkholderiaceae; genus Paraburkholderia. The sequence goes on along the minus strand of DATBXG010000007.1, from coordinate 6,742 downwards.
CGCACTCAGCGCGATCAGGCTGCTGCTGCGTCCTTCAGCTTCTTCAGGGCGCGCGCCTTGATGCGGACCGATGCGGGCTTGGCCGGGAACCAGCGCTCTTCACCCGTGAACGGATCCTTGCCGAAGCGCTTCTTCTTCGCCGGCACGGCCTGCACGACGATCTTCAGAAGGCCCGACAGCGTGAATTCGCCAGCGCCCTTCTTGTGGACCGAACCGAGGATCGTGTCTTCCAGCGCGGCGAGCACGGCCTTGGCAGCCTTCGGCTCGACGCCTGCACGCTCAGCGACGTGGGTAGCCAGCGAGGCCTTCGTGAAGGTGTCCTTGATCGGCGTCGGTGCGCCGGACGCCTTCACGGCGACCTTCTTAGCTGCGGCCGTCTTGGTGGCGGGCGCTTTCTTTGCGGCAACCTTCTTGGCCGGGGCAGCTGCCTTTTTTGCGGCCACTTTCTTTGCGGAAGTCGGCATGTTTCTCCTACCAGTGTTGGTCAGTGAATCGAAGAAGCACTGCGGAATGCACGTGCTTCAACGGCGGATTCTACATATGCGCAAGCGTTTTGCGTGAAGCTTTTGCATCGTCGTTACGATTTTGTTGCGCTGCGCAGACTCCCGATCACATTTCGACACCTGTTTACAGGGGTAAACGTGCACGCACGACACCATCAAGCCACCCGAACGTCCCACTTGCGCCAGTGCGAAACGCAAGCTCGCCGTCAGAAAAAAGCCCTACGTATGGTGTTTTTGCACGATTTCGACTGCCATGCCGGCGTCGGTGCGCCAGCAAGATGCAGTCAAAGCGAGCGCAGCAGCGTGGCGAGCGACGTCAGTGCGGCGTCGATACGCTCGGCGTCGACGCCGCCGTAACCGAACAGAAAACCGCTTTGCACAGGCGCTTCGAGATGAAACGGCGCGAGCGGATGCAGGCCGACCGATGCGCCGCGCGCGGCCTGCGCCACCGCCGCGGCGTCGAGCGGCGCGACGAGCCGCGCCGCCAGGTGCAGCCCCGCCGTGTTCGGCATGACCGCTTCGAGCCACGGTGCAAGCGGGCCGCGCAGATGCGCGAGCAGCACGTCGCGGCGCTGCGAATACGTCTGATGCATGCGTCGCAAATGGCGCGCGAAATGGCCGTTGAGCATGAAGTCGGCGAGCGCCGTCTGCGTGAGCATGCAGCCGTAAGCGTCGCCGATCTGCCGCGCGCGGGCGAGCGGCGCCGCAAGCGCGGCAGGCGGCACCACGTAGCCCACGCGCAGTTCCGGGAACATCGTCTTCGAAAACGTGCCGACGTAGGCCACGAGTCCAGCGTTGTCGAGGCTCTTGAGCGGCTCCATCGAGCGCCCCTCGAAGCGGTATTCGCAGTCGTAGTCGTCTTCGATCACGAGCGCGCCGCGCGCCTGCGCCCATTCGAGCAGCGCGACGCGCCGCTCGAGACTCATCGGCATGCCTAGCGGAAACTGGTGCGAGGGCGTCACGTAGACGAGACGAGCCGCCTTCGGCAGCCGCCCGACGACGAGCCCCTCGCCATCCACGGGCACCGGCACGACCTTCGCGCCGAGCGCGGCAAAGATGTCGCGCGCGGGCGGATAGCCCGGCTCTTCCACGGCGACCACGTCGCCGGGTGCGAGCGTCACGCGCGCGAGCAGGTCGAGCGCCTGCTGCGCGCCCTGCGTGACGATCACGTCCTGCCAGTTGCTCTGCACAGCGCGATTGAAGGCGAGATAGCGCGACACCGCGAGGCGCAGCTTCTCCTCGCCCGCCGGCTCGCGATACATGCCGAGGCCGCGCGCCTGCACGCGCAGCGCGTCGTTGATGCAGCGCCGCCAGATGTCGAACGGAAAGCGCGATTTGTCGGTGATGCCGCCCGCAAAGTCGCAGGCGAGCCTGGCATCGAGGCGCGGCAGCGAGTCGGCCCGCGCCTGGGCCTGCCACCACGGCGTGGCCTGCACGGCGCGCGCCGCCCTCCCGGTGCGTGCGCCTACGCCGGCGACGCTGGAAGCCGCGGTGGCGGCGCGGATCTGCGAGTCTGGATGACCGCGTGGATGACCGCGCTCGCGCGCGGGCAGGCGTTCGAGCGTGTCGGCAACGAAGGTCCCGGAGCCGCGCCGCGAGTTCAGATAGCCCTCTGCGAGCAACCGTTCGAAGACATCGAGCGTGGTCTTGCGCGAGACGCCGAGCTGCAGCGCGAGATCGCGCGTGGATGGCAGGCGGGTCCCGCCCGCAAGCCGGCCATCGACGATGCTGTCGCGCAGTTGCCGGTAGATCTGGCCGGCGAGATCGCGACGGCCCGACACGGTGACGTGGAGTTCCATGATGGCGCTGCAGATAGCGTTCGACGGGAGCGAAAGTGGTCACCCGAGATATTGCCAGAATGGCTATATGAACGCGCCAGCACGACGCCTAAAGTGCACCCGTGGTCGACGTAATGCGCAGCAGGTTTCGACGCATTGCTGTCAACGCCACGCAATTCAACTGGAGAGGTGAACGGTCATGCAGGCACGTCTGGATTTCTTCAAGGCCAGCCCGGAAGGCACGAAGGCGATGATCGCGCTCGAAGAGCGCGCGAGCAAAAGCTCGATTGAAAAGCCGCTTGCGGAGCTGGTGCGGCTGCGCGCTTCGCAGATCAACGGCTGTGCGTACTGCGTGGACATGCACACGACGGATGCCCGCAAGGGCGGCGAAACCGATCGCCGGCTCGCCACGGTATCGGTGTGGCGCGAAACGCCGTTCTTCACCGAGCGCGAGCGCGCCGCGCTCGAATGGACCGAATCGGTCACGCTGCTCGCACAAACCCACGTGCCCGACGAGGTATGGGAACGCGTGAAGCCGCATTTCACCGATCAGGAGATCGCCGACCTGACGCTGCTGGTCATCGCGATCAACGGCTGGAACCGCATTGCGGTGACGTTCCGCAAGATGCCGGCCTGAGCCTGCGGCCCGTCGCGCTGCGCCAGGCTGCCGCTTCTGATGCTGTCAATTAAGCGACGGCTGAACGCGGCGCATATCATTCGATGCTTTCCGATCGCGGCTCGCGCGCCGCTTGCGCATGGCGCTTTTCGTGATGCTCGCGCGCGCCGGGCACCGCATCGCAGCGCTGGCAGTTTTTGCGTCGCTTTTGGCATGGTTGCGCATTCGCACGAGGCTACAGTGATTCCCGACCGACCGGCACGCCGCCGGCCTTTTCGATGCCCAAACCTTGATCGGGGACCCTCATGGCACTGCAAATCGGCTTTCTTGTCTTTCCCAACGTGCAACCGCTCGACCTCGCCGGCCCGTACGACGTGCTCGCCTCGATGCCGGACACCGAGGCCCGGCTAGTCTGGAAGACGCTTGATCCGGTCCGCTCGGCCACCGGCCTCGTGCTCAAGCCCGACACGACCTTCGACGACTGCCCGCCGCTCGACGTGATCTGCGTGCCGGGCGGCAGCGGCGTCTCGCAGCTCATCCCCGACGACGAGACGCTCGCGTTCCTGCGCCGCCAGGCGAGCACGGCGCGCTATGTCACCTCGGTCTGCACGGGCGCGCTCGTGCTCGGCGCGGCCGGCCTGCTGCGCGGCAAGCGCGCGACCACGCACTGGGCCTCCCATGAGATGCTCGAGCCGCTCGGCGCGATTGCCGTGAAAGAACGCGTCGTGCGCGACGGCAACGTGCTGACCGGAGGCGGCATTACGGCGGGCATCGATTTCGCATTGACACTCGCCGCCGAGCTGATCGGCGACGATGCCGCCCAGGCGCTCCAGCTCCAACTCGAATACGCGCCCGCCCCGCCGTTCGATGCTGGCGACCCCGCCAGCGCGCCGCCGGCGATCGTGGAAAGGTTGCGCGCGCAATTAGCTGCGCCGCTAGCCGAGCGTGCGCGCATCGTGGCGGCGGCCGCAGCAAAGCTCTGAGCCGAGGCGCCCGGCGAGGCTGCCGGCGTTGCCTGGGTTGCCGCGAGGCCAGGGTCAGCGCTTGCTACCGTCCTGAGCGTGGATCGTTTACATTGATTGACGGGCGTACCGCTGCAACCTGCGCGGCGGCCAGCGCCCGTCCTCCCAGCCCTGGGCAAGCCGTTCAAACCAATCATTAGGGAAATCGATGCGCTCCACCACCAGCAAGCTGACTCTCGCCGCGGCCACCGCCGCTTTCCTGATCGGCGTCGCCGCGCCGGCGTTCGCGCAGACGGAGGCCAGCGCACCGGGCGCCGCCGCGGCCGCGGCCTCGCAACCGCTCACCAAGGAACAGAAGCAACAGGCCAAAGCGCAGCACAAGGCGGAACGCAAGGAAGCCCGCGCGAAGAACAACGCCGAACTGAAAAAGCTCGAAGCCGCAGGCTACAAGCCGGGGCTGAACGACCCGAACTATCCGCAGAACCTGCAGGACGCCCAGAAGAAAGCCAACGCAGCCGCTGGCGCCAGCCAGTAATCAAGCGTCATCTTCGGCTTTTCGCGCGGTTTTTGCACGATCCTGGTTTCCTCCTCCGCGTTTTAGCCGGCCGCCGCGCCGGTTGAAACGCATTCAGCCCCCGCCTGTCCCCGCCCTCTGCGACGCCTGGCCACGCGCTGCAACGCTGAGCATCTCGCTCGCCCGCTCCCGCCGTACACCCTAAACGCTTCATCAGTCGAATGGCAGTACCATCCGCGAAGCGAGCGCGCCGCCTGGTTCGCACACCGCAAGACCGCCGCCATCGACGCCACACGCGCTGAATCACGAGCAACCACGCGCCACTGCGAGCCACCACGAGCCATGCCCCGTGCATGCCCAACACGGAGTCGTCGTCATGAATGCACCCCAGCCGGCCGCCAGCGCGAGCGCCGGGCCGCAGAAAAAACGCATACCTGTGGGCCTGATCGCGGGCGTGGTCGCCCTCGTCGTCGTGCTTCTGCTGCCCCTGCCCGAAAGCCTGCCGCCAGCCGGCCAGCGCATGCTCGCGATCCTCGCGTTCGCCGTGGTCGTGTGGCTCACCGAGGCCGTGTCGTACGAAGCGAGCGCCATCATCATCACCTCGCTTATCGCGTTTCTCGTGGGCACCGCGCCCACCATCGAGAATCCCGCCGTCCTTTACGGCACCAACAAAGCCATCAGCATGGCGCTCGCGGGCTTCTCCAATTCCGCGCTCGCGCTCGTGGCCGGCGCCTTGTTCATCTCGGCGGCGATGACGGTCACGGGCCTCGACCGGCGCATCGCGCTCGTCACGCTCTCGCTGATCGGCACCACCACGCGGCGCATCCTGATCGGCGCGATCGCCGTGACCATCGTCCTCTCGCTCGTCGTGCCGAGCGCCACCGCGCGCAGCGCCTGCGTCGTGCCGATCATGGTGGGCGTGATCTCCGCGTTCGGCGTGGACAAGCGCTCCAACATCGCGGCGGGCATCATGATCGTCGTGGCCGAGGCCACCAGCATCTGGAACGTCGGCATCCAGACCGCCGCCGCGCAGAACCTGCTGACCGTGGGCTTCATGGACAAGATGCTGGGCGCGCGCGTCACGTGGCTCGACTGGCTCGTCGCGGGCGCGCCCTGGGCGATCGTGATGTCGGCTGCGCTGCTTTTCATCGTGCTGAAGATGCTGCCGCCCGAGGCCGATGCGATCGCGGGCGGCAAGGAAGCCGTCGAAGCCTCGCGGCGCGAACTCGGCCCCATGACGGGGCCGCAAAAACGCCTGCTGGGCGTCTCAATCGGCCTGCTGTTCTTCTGGGCGACCGAAGGCAAGCTGCATCCGTTCGACACCACCTCGGTCACCTATGTGGGTCTCGTGCTGCTGCTCTTGCCGCGCTTTGGCGTGATGGACTGGAAGACCGTGCAAAGCCGCATTCCGTGGGGCACGGTGATCGTGTTCGGCGTGGGCATCAGCCTCGGCACCGCGCTCCTCACGACGAAGGCGGGCCAATGGCTCGGCGACCTCGTCGCGCATCACACGGGGCTCGACACCGCTACCCCGTTCATGGCCTTCGCGATTCTCTCGGCCTTTCTCATCGTCATTCACCTCGGCTTTGCGAGCGCAACGGCGCTCACCTCCGCGATGCTGCCGATTCTCGTGTCGGTGCTGCAGTCGATGCAGGGCGACTTCAACCGGCTCGGGCTCACCATGCTGCTCGGCTTCGTCGTGAGCTTCGGCTTCATCCTGCCGATCAACGCGCCGCAAAACATGGTGTGCCTCGCCACCGAGACCTTCACCGCCAGGCAGTTCGCGCGGGTGGGCATCGTGCTGACGATCGTCGGCTATGGGCTCCTGCTGCTGTTCGCCGCGACGTGGTGGCGCTGGCTGGGCTGGATCTGAACGCTGCATCCGAAGGTTGCCTTGCTAGCGAGGAGCCGCTCATGGAAGTCAATATCGACGACGCACGCCGCTTCGCCACGGCCGTGCTCGCGAACGTCTCGGTGCCCGAAGACATCGCCGCCGACGTCGCCGACCACCTGATCGAATCCGACCGCGTGGGCTACGCGAGCCACGGGCTCTCGATCCTGCCCAACTACAAGCGCGTGCTGGCCGCGGGCCTGGTCGCCGCCGACGGCCGCGCCGAACGCGTGGTGGACCGCGGGAGCCTGATCGGCTACGACGGCCACAGCGGCTTCGGCCAGCACGTGGGCAAGGTCGTGATGGAAGACGCGATCGCGCGCGTGCGCGATCATGGGCAGTGCATCGTCACGCTGCGCCATAGCCACCATCTCGGGCGCATGGGTCACTACGGCGAAATGGTCGCGGCGCAAGGCTATGTGCTGCTCGCCTTCACGAACGTGGTGAACCGCGCGCCGATCGTCGCGCCGTACGGCGG
>DATBXG010000006.1:0-14299 GCA_036514415.1 Paraburkholderia sp. | reverse complement strand
CGATGATGCGATTCGCGCGCGCCACACGCATCTTCACCGCTTCGCGCTTGGGCACGTTCACGGTTTGATCGTCGATCGGGCCGGCTGCACCGCCGCAGATATCGAGGATCAGCTGCGTGATGCGCTCGATATGCTCGACGGTCGTCGACCAGTCCACGCCACGCTCGAAGCGATGGCCTGCATCGGTCGAGAAGTTGTAGCGGCGCGAGCGGCCACGAATGCTGTCGGGCCACCAGAATGCGGCTTCGAGATAGATGTTCGTGGTGTCGAGCGTGACGGCCGTGCTGTCGCCGCCCATGATGCCCGCGAGGCTTTCGATCTCGCGGTCGTCGGCGATCACGCCCACGGTTTCATCGACTTCGACGGTATTGCCGTTGAGCAGCTTGAGGCTTTCGCCCTTCTTGCCCCAGCGCACGTCCATCGAGCCGTGGATCTTGTCGAGATCGAACACGTGCGACGGGCGGCCCAGTTCGAGCATCACGTAGTTCGAGATGTCGACGAGCGCCGAGATGCTGCGCTGGCCCGAGCGTTCGAGACGCTCGACCATCCACGCAGGCGTCTTCGCGCGCGCGTTCACGCCACGGATCACGCGGCCCGAGAAACGGCCGCACAGGTCCGGCGCCGAGATCTTCACGGGCAGCTTTTCATCGAGCTTCACCTCGACCTTCGGGTACACGGGCGCCGCGAGCGGCGCGCCAGTGATCGCGGCCGTTTCGCGCGCGACGCCATACACCGAAAGGCAATCGGCCTTGTTCGGCGTGAGCTTGATTTCGAAGATGGTGTCGTCGAGATTCAGCGCTTCGCGGATGTCCTGACCGATGGGCGTCTCTTCCGGCAGGATCATCAGGCCGCTGTGGTCTTCCGAGAGCTTCAGTTCGCGCGCCGAGCACAACATGCCCTGGCTTTCCACGCCGCGCAGCTTCGAGAGCTTGATCGCGAAGGGCTTGCCGCCTTCTTCGGCGGGCGGCAGTTCGGCGCCCACGAGCGCCACGGGCACCTTGATGCCGGGCGCGACATTGGGCGCACCGCACACGATCTGCAGGACTGCGCCGGTGCCGGCGTCGACCTGCGTGACGTTGAGCTTGTCCGCGTCCGGATGCTTCACGACTTCGAGCACGCGACCCACGACGATCTTCGTGGTGGGCGGCGCGGCCGGGCTCAGGCCTTCGACTTCGAGGCCGGCCATGGTGAGCGCATGGGCCAGTTCATCGGTCGTGAGCTTCGGATCGACAAAGCTTCTCAGCCAGGATTCGGGGAATAGCATTTGGTTTTACGTTCCAGACAGATTGTGACCGTCGCGTAGGCGGGTTCTCGCGCACCTCTTCAAGTGCTGCGTCCGCCTCGCGCTCTGCAAGCGAATGCGTCGCTTCGATTAGGCAAACTGACGCAGGAAGCGCAGATCGCCTTCGAAGAACAGGCGCAGGTCCTGCACACCGTAACGCAGCATCGTCAGGCGTTCGAGGCCGCTGCCGAACGCAAAGCCGATGTAGCGCTCCGGGTCGAGGCCCATGTTGCGGATCACGGTCGGATGCACCTGGCCCGAGCCCGAGATCTCGAGCCACTTGCCGGCGTTCTTGCCCTGCTCGAACATCATGTCGATTTCGGCCGAAGGCTCCGTGAACGGGAAGTACGACGGACGGAAGCGTACCTGGATGTCGTCACGCTCGAAGAACTTCTTGAGGAAGTCGGTGTAGACACCCTTCAGGTCTGCGAAGCTGATGTTCTCTTCGATCCACAAGCCTTCGACCTGGTTGAACATCGGCGAGTGCGTGGCGTCGCTGTCCACGCGATACGTGCGGCCCGGCACGATCACCTTGATCGGCGGCGTGTGCGTGCGCGCGTAGCGCACCTGCATCGGGCTCGTGTGCGTGCGCAACAAAAGCTGGCGGCCATCGGCGTCCTTGCCTTCCACGTAGAACGTGTCCTGCATCGAGCGCGCCGGATGGTTTTCCGGGCTGTTGAGCGAGGTGAAGTTGTACCAGTCGGTTTCGATCTCGGGACCATCAGCCACGTCGAAGCCAATCGAGCCGAAGATGCGCTCGACGCGCTCCCACGTCTGCATCACGGGGTGCAGGCTGCCCGTGCCGGCGCCGCGGCCCGGCAGCGTGACGTCGATCGCCTCGGAGGCGAGGCGCTGGTTCAGCAGTGCGTCGGCGAGCGCCTGGCGGCGCGCGTTGAGCGCAGCTTCCACCTGCTGCTTGACGGCGTTGATGCGCGCGCCCTCGGTCTTGCGCGTTTCCGGGTCGAGCTTGCCGAGGCCCTTGAGCAGTTCGGTCAGCGCGCCGGACTTGCCGAGAAAGCGAGCCTTTTCGTTTTCAAGCGTGTTGACGTCGGAGGCGGAGGCGAAAGCGCGTTGCGCGTCGGCGACAATCTGGTCCAGATCCATTGATCCCATCTTTTCAGCGTCAGAGTTTGAGACTTGAGTGGCGCAGGAAGCGCTTCACCAACAAAAACGGGGCTCGGTGAGGAGCCCCGTTTTTGTTGCAGCATCACCGAGACTACCGGAATGTCTGCTGCAACGAACCTGCGCAATACCTGCTACTGCGCTCAGGCAGCGACGGCGGCCTTCACCTGCTTGACGATCGCAGCAAATGCAGCCTTGTCGAACACAGCCATGTCAGCCAGGACCTTGCGGTCGAGTTCGATCGAAGCCTTCTTCAGGCCGTTGATGAACACGCTGTAGGTCATGTCGTGCTGACGCACCGCCGCGTTGATACGCGTGATCCACAGTGCGCGGAACACACGCTTCTTGTTGCGGCGATCGCGGTAGGCGTACTGGCCTGCGCGCATGACCGCCTGCTTGGCGATGCGATAGACGTTATTGCGACGGCCGCGGTAACCCTTGGCCAGGTTGATGATTTTCTTGTGGCGGGCCCGTGCGGTAACCCCACGTTTGACTCGAGGCATGTTTCGCTCCTGTGAGTATCGGTTGAGGGATTACGCGAACGGCAGCATTGCGCGCACGGAGTTCAGATCGGAATCATGAACTGCCGTTGCACCGCGCAGATGGCGCTTGTTCTTGGTGGTCTTCTTCGTCAGGATGTGACGCTTGAAGGCTTGACCGCGCTTGACGGTACCGCCCGGACGAACCACGAAGCGCTTTGCAGCGCTCTTCTTGGTCTTCATCTTCGGCATGACAACTCCATTATTTGATGGACATGGGTGTGCGGCTGGCGCAGTGTTCGAACACCTTGCCCTGAGACCGCCCTTCGAAACCCACTCCACTTGTTTTGGCGACTGGCTAATAGTGCTAACCGCCGCTTTCAGGAAAAACGCCCGTTTGCCGCACCTTACGTGCTGCGCGCGGGCGCCGTTCCGGAACCTGCTTCCCGCCTTCTGCGCGCCTTGGCGCCGAAGACGTCAATCAAAATTTTTCGGGCGTCGCACGAACCGCGCGGCGCGCCGGATTACTTCTTCTTCTTCGGAGCGAGCACCATGATCATCTGGCGCCCTTCCATCTTCGGCATCTGCTCGACCTGACCGACTTCTTCGAGGTCGGTGCGCAGACGTTCCAGCATGCGCATGCCGATTTCCTGGTGGGCCATTTCGCGGCCGCGGAAACGCAACGTGATCTTCGTCTTGTCGCCATCGTCAAGGAAGCGGATGAGATTACGCAGCTTGACGTTGTAATCGCCATCGTCGGTACCCGGGCGGAATTTGACTTCCTTGACCTGGATGACCTTCTGCTTGAGCTTGGCCTCGTGCTGCTTCTTCGATTCCTGGTACTTGAACTTGCCGTAGTCCATCAGGCGGCACACGGGAGGCACCGCCTGCGGGGCAATTTCAACCAGATCGACGTCCTGTTGTTCCGACATGCGGAACGCATCGGCCAGCTTTACGATGCCGAGCGGTTCGTTCTCGATTCCGACGAGACGCACCTCGGGTGCAGTGATTTCACCGTTGATGCGATGCGACTTATCCGTAGCGATGTTACGTTTCCTCTAAAAATTAAAAAAACGAGCCGCGCTGCCGCGATGGCTTACTTGAACGTCTTGACGTCTTCCGCAAGACGGGCAGTAAAGGCCTCGACTGGCATGACACCCAGATCGACGCCGCCACGGGCACGCACGGCTACCGTTTGTGCTTCACGCTCCTTGTCGCCGACGACAAGCAGGTACGGGACCTTCTCAAGCGTGTGCTCGCGTATTTTATAGCTAATTTTCTCGTTGCGCAAATCGGCCACCACTCTAAGCCCTTGTTTTTGCAACGATTGAACCAGATTCGCGGCATATTCGGCCTGACTTTCCGCGATATTCATCACAACGGCCTGCACCGGAGCGAGCCACGGCGGCATCGCGCCCGCATGGTGCTCGATCAGAATGCCGAGGAAACGCTCCATCGAACCGAGGATGGCGCGGTGCAGCATGATCGGGCGGCGGCGGCTGTTGTCCTCGGCCACGTACTCGGCGCCGAGGCGCTCCGGCAGGACCATGTCGAGCTGCAGCGTGCCGCACTGCCACGAGCGGCCAAGGGCGTCCTTGATGTGGTACTCGACCTTCGGACCGTAGAACGCGCCCTCGCCCGGCAGCTCTTCCCACTGCAGGCCGCAGGCCGTCAGCGCCTCGCGCAGGCCCTGCTCGGCGCGATCCCACGTCTCATCCGTCCCCGCGCGCGAATCGGGGCGCAGCGAGAGCTTGATGTCGATGTGATCGAACCCGAAATCCTTGTAGATGCTCATCGCCAGCGTGTTGAAGGCGATCGACTCGCTGATGATCTGGTCTTCCGTACAGAAGATGTGCGCGTCGTCCTGGACGAAGCCGCGCACGCGCATCAGGCCGTGCAGCGCGCCCGACGCCTCGTTGCGATGGCACGAGCCGAATTCCGCATAACGCAGGGGCAGATCGCGGTACGAACGCAGGCCGTGATTGAACACCTGGACATGGCCCGGGCAGTTCATCGGCTTGATCGCGTAATCGCGTTTTTCCGACTCCGTCGTGAACATGTTTTCACGATAGTTCTGCCAGTGACCCGACGCTTCCCAGAGCGAGCGGTCCATGATCATCGGCGTCTTGATTTCGTCGTAGCCGGCCACGCGCAGGCGGCCGCGCATGTACTGCTCGACCTGCTGCCAGAGCGTCCAGCCCTTCGGGTGCCAGAACACCATGCCCGGCGACTCGTCCTGCATGTGGAACAGGTCGAGTTGCTTGCCGAGCTTGCGGTGGTCGCGCTTTTCCGCCTCTTCGAGCATGTGCAGGTACTGGTCCTGGTCTTCCTTCTTCGTCCAGGCCGTGCCGTAGATGCGCTGCAGCTGCTCGTTCTTCGAGTCGCCGCGCCAGTAGGCGCCCGCGACCTTCATGAGCTTGAAGACCTTGAGCTTGCCCGTGGACGGCACGTGCGGGCCGCGGCACAGGTCCGTGAAGCCGCCGTGCGAGTACAGCTTGATTTCCTCGGCACCCGGAATCGACTCGATGATCTCGGCCTTGTACTTCTCGCCGATGCTCTTGAAGTAGTCCACGGCCTCGCCGCGCGTGACGACGCGGCGCGACACCGGCTCGTCCTTCTTCGAGAGCTCCTGCATGCGCTTTTCGATCTTTTCGAGATCTTCGGGCGTGAAGGGACGGTTGTAGGCGAAGTCGTAGTAGAAGCCGTTGTCGATGACCGGCCCGATCGTGACCTGCGCCTCCGGATACAGCTCCTTCACTGCGTAAGCGAGCAAGTGCGCCGTGGAGTGACGGATGATGTCGAGACCGTCGGCGTCCTTGTCCGTGACGATGGCGAGCGATGCGTCGTGATCGATCAGCGTCGACGTATCGACCAGTTCGCCGTCGAGCTTGCCGCCGAGCGCCGCCTTGGCGAGACCGGGGCCAATCGAAGCCGCCACTTCGGCGACCGTGACGGGATGATCATACTGTCGAACCGAACCGTCGGGCAGACGTATCGCAACCATGTTTTTCTCCAGAAGTGCCGCGACGGCACATCGTATTGTTCGTGGGAACAGACCGCGGAAAACTTCGCGACGAAAAAAAATGCGGCCCCGCTTTCGAGGGGCCGCATTCACTTTTCAAACCAGACTGCAGAGGCGAAAGAGGTCCTCGACTAGCGTCGCTCCGAAGTAGTTTCGGTGAACGTTCGCGGTGTCATAACCGTATTCGCCTTATGGCGCTTCCTCTAAAGGTCCAGCGCGCTTTACGCAAACTTGCTGCATTGAGCCCCCGGCAAAGCCAGAAGCCCGATTTCGTTGGTAGGCTCGATTGGACTCGAACCAACGACCCCCACCATGTCAAGGTGGTGCTCTAACCAGCTGAGCTACGAGCCTGAAGAAGGGAGATTATATGAAGTAGCCGCAGACTTGGCAAGTGCTTTTTTTGCGCCGCGGCAAAGCCGCCCTGCCTCAGCCTTTGCGCAACGCCCGCAGCACCCCGCCCACCTCGCCGAGCAGCGCGCAGGCACGCTGGATCTGCGCGGAGTTCGACACTTCGACCGTGAACTGCATGTACGCCGCATTGCGGCGCGACTGCGTCTTCACGCCGATCACGTTCATCTTCTCGCGTGCGAAAACCTCAGAGATGTCGCGCAGCAGACCCTGGCGGTCGGTCGCCTCGATCGAGATGTCGACCGGATAGACCGACTGGCCGCGCCCGCCCATCACGTCGGCGGACCAGGTGGTGTGGAGCACGCGCTCGGGCGCCCGCTCGGCCATGCGCAGAAAGGTCGGGCAGTCGCTGCGGTGGATCGACATGCCCTTGCCGCGCGTGACGAAACCGCTGATCGCGTCGGGTGGCGCCGGCCGGCAGCAGCGCGCGAGCTGGGTGAGCAGCGCATCCACGCCCACCACCAGCACGCCCGACGACCCGCCATGCGCGACGTTCGCGCCGCTCGCGCGCTTGGTGAGCTGCTCCGGTGTTTCCTCTTCGGGCTCGGCCGTGGGCGCGTCGTGCAAGGCATGCTCGATGTTGCGCAGGCTGAACTCTTCCTTGCCGACCACGCTGAAGAGATCGTCGGTCGACTTGAAGCCGAGCTTGGCCGCGAGCTGATCGAGATTGACCGAGGTGCGGCCCTCGCGCTGCAGCGTCTTTTCCACCATCGCGCGGCCGTTGGCGATGTTTTCCTGCGCCTCGATCGCGTTGAACCACGCGCGCACCTTCTGGCGCGCACGCGGGCTGTGCAGATAGCCCAGCTGCGGATTGAGCCAGTCGCGCGACGGCCCGCCCTCCTTCACCGAAACGATCTCGACCGTCTGGCCATTGCGAAGCTGGGTATTGAGCGGCACCATCGCGCCGTCTACACGCGCGCCGCGGCAGCGATGGCCAAGCTCGCTGTGCAGGTGATAGGCGAAGTCGAGCGGCGTCGCGCCCAGCGGCAGTGCGATCACGCGCGCCTGGGGCGTGAGGACGTAGATGTGGTCGTCGTCGAGCGTAGCCTGGCGCAGTTGCTCCCACGGCTGACGCCCGTCCGACACATCGTCCTTCCACGCAAGCAGCTGGCGCAGCCATGCGATCTTCTCGTCGTAACTGCTGCTTGCGCTGACCTGCCCGCCGTAGCCCTTCGCGCCGGCTTCCTTGTAGCGCCAGTGCGCGGCCACGCCATACTCGGCGAACTGGTGCATCTCCTGCGTGCGGATCTGCACCTCGAACGCGCGGCCGTCGTCACCGATCACGACCGTATGCAGCGACCGGTAGCCATTGGGCTTGGGCCGCGAGATGTAGTCGTCGAACTCCCTCGGGACCGGCTGCCAGAGGTTGTGCACGATGCCGAGCACCGTGTAGCAATCCTTGATATCGGGCACGATCACGCGGAAAGCGCGCACATCATAAAGCTCGGAGAAGTCGATCTCCTTGCCGCGCATTTTCTTCCAGATGCTGTAGATGTGCTTGGGCCGCCCGCTCACTTCGGCCGGGATATGCGCCGCGGCAAGCTCGCGCTGCAGCCGCGCGATCGCCTCCGACACATAGCTCTCGCGCTCCACACGCTTTTCGTCGAGCAGCTTCGCAATACGTTTGTAGGTGTCCGGCTCCTGGAAGCGGAATGCGAGGTCTTCGAGCTCCCACTTCAGTTGCCAGATGCCCAGCCGGTTGGCGAGCGGCGCATAGATCTCGAGCGTCTCGTGAGCGATTTCGGGCGCCGGCGTGATCTTCTGCGCCGCATAGAACCGCAGCGACTGCAGGCGCGACGCGAGCCGGATCAGCACGACGCGGATGTCCTGCGCGAACGCGAGCAACATCTTGCGCAGCGATTCGACCTGCGCACGCCGCGCCGCCTGGGCGTCGCGCCCTTCGCGGCCCGCTTCGGGCACCGACTGCTGCGCGGCCCGCAGGCTAACGATGCCAAGCCGCAGCAGCTTGCGCACGTCGAGCACGAGCTTCGTCACTTCCGCGCCAAAGCGCGCTTCGATCGTGGCTTCCGGATCGTCGAGATGCGGCGCGAGATTGAAGAGCGCCGCGGCGAGCACCGCGGGCGGATCGACATTGAGCCGGCCCATGATGGTCGCCGTGCCTTGCGCATGCTCGAAGAGCGGCTCGCCTGTGGAAAGGCGCGCGTCGCCCGCGTGCTGGCGCACGAATGCAAGTGCGTCGGCAAGCGACGGCAGCGCGCCGGTATCGGCGGAAACCGCGGGGGCGGGAGGGACGGTGTCGCTACTCATGAGACGATGCCCGCCGGCATGCCGGACGGGCGACAACGGAACGGATCAAACACACTCGAACACGTGCGGCGGGTCAACGAATCGCGCTCAGTCGCGCTGCGCGGCCACCACGACGATCTCGACGAGGCACTCCGGATTCGCGAGCTTCGCTTCGACAGTCGCGCGCGGCGGCGTCGCGCCTTGCGCGACCCACTTGTCCCACTCGGCGTTCATGCCGGGGAAATCCTTCATGTCGGCGATGTAGATCTGCACCGAGAGCAGCAGCGACTTGTCGCTGTTCGCTTCACCCAGCAGGCGGTCGATGTGGCCGAGCACTTCGCGCGTCTGGCCGGCGATGTCCTCCTTCGTGTCCTCGGCGATCTGGCCGGCCAGGTAGACGGTGCCGTTGTAGATTGCGGTTTCCGAAAGACGCGGGCCAACGTGGTGACGAATGACTGCCATGAAAATTCCTGTTGAGAAGTGAAAAACGGTCGACTTCCGCACCGGCGCGATCCAGCGCGCACGAAAGCGGGCGGGAATATGCCAGCGAATTTCACATTATGACGCGCGAAGGGCCTCGCCGTCGAAGAAACGGCGCGCGATCGCGATCTGATCGGCCGCCAGGAACGCGGGCGCATGCCCTACGCCGTCGATTTCCACGCTCGAGACGTTGCGGCCGGTCCCGGCCATTTTCGTCACCGTCTCACGCGAAAGCAGGTCCGACAGCGCTCCGCGCACGACCAGCACCGGCCCTTCGAACGCCGCGAGCGAGCGCCACAAATACTTCTCGCCCTCCTCGTTCTGCTCTGGCGTGGTCGCCCTGAAGGGCTCCGCGATGCGCGGGTCGTAGCGATAGCGCCACTGGCCCTCCACTTCGTGCAACAACGGCGTATTGATCTCGCGCCACTCCCCGGCACTCAGCGGACCGAACGATGCCGCGAGAAGCGCCGCGTTGTCGATGCCCTCCTGAAGCGTGGCGAAGCGCTCGTCGCGTCCGACGTACTCGCCGATGCGCGCGAGCGATGCGGGCTCGATGTGCGGCCCGACGTCGTTGAGCAGCATGCGGCCAATGGGCGTACCCGGCAGCCCCGCGAGCGCCATGCCGATCAGGCCGCCCATCGAGGTGCCGAACCAGTCCACCTTCTCCACGCCGGTGCGCGCGATCAGCGTGACCAGGTCCGCCACGTATTGCGCGATGCCATAGCCGCGCGGATCGAGCAGCCACGACGACAGCCCGCGTCCGGCCACGTCCGGGCACACGACGCGGTATTCGTCGGCCATCGCGACGGCGAAGCGGTCGAAGTCGCGCCCCGAGCGCGTGAGTCCGTGTACGCACACGAGCACGCGCGGATTGGCGGGGTCACCCCACTCGGTGTACGCGATGCGGTGCAGGCCTGCGGGACTCAGACACTGGACGTATTGCTGACGCGGCGTGGCGATCGATTCGGTCATCGCAGGATCCTCGCTGAAAGACGGCTCAAGGCTTTCGGCCGATTGTAAACGGCTTTGCCGCGCGGCACGGGCGGCAAAGCCGCACGCAAACCTCGCGTGCGAGGGCCTGCAGCCGGCTTCCGGGCGCGCTGGAGCGGCCTGTGCGCAGCGTTGGCCAGGCCATCCAGCCTACGCCGTTCGGCCGAGGTTTCAACGAGGCGCGCACGCGCAACAATGCAGACACTGCAAAACGAAACGGGCGAGACCGAAGTCTCGCCCGCCGGAAATCATGCTTGTGCTACGACGTTCAGCTCACGGCGCTCACATCGAGCGGCGCACCGGTCTTCGCCTTGATCTCGTCCACCGTCACGCCCGGCGCGAGTTCGGTCACTTTCAGGCCGGCGTCGCTCACTTCCATCACGCCGAGGTCGGTGATGATGAGGTCGACCACGCCCACGCCCGTCAGCGGCAGCGTGCAGGCTTCGAGAATCTTGTGCTGGTCGCCCTTCGCCACGTGCTCCATCAGCACGACCACGCGGCCAACGCCCGCCACGAGGTCCATCGCGCCGCCCATGCCCTTGATCATCTTGCCGGGGATCATCCAGTTGGCCAGATCGCCCTTCTCGCTCACCTGCATGGCGCCGAGAATCGCCAGGTTGATGTGGCCGCCGCGAATCATCGCGAACGAGTCCGCCGAGGAGAAGATCGACGAACCCGGCAGCGTCGTCACGGTCTGCTTGCCGGCGTTGATCATGTCGGCGTCCACCTGGTCTTCGGTCGGGAACGGGCCAATGCCGAGCAGGCCGTTTTCCGACTGCAGCCACACCTCCATGCCCGCGGGCACCTGGTTGGCCACGAGCGTCGGCAGGCCGATACCGAGATTCACGTAGAAGCCGTCCTGCAGTTCTTTCGCCGCGCGCGCGGCCATTTCGTCACGATTCCATGCCATGGTCGGTCTCCTTCCTCAGTTGCCCGCGGCTGCGCGCACGGTGCGTTGTTCGATGCGCTTTTCCGGGTGCGCGTTGAGCACGATGCGCTGCACGAAGATGCCCGGCGTATGGATGGCATCCGGATCGAGTTCGCCGTTCTCGACGATCTCCTCCACTTCCGCCACGGTGATCCTGCCCGCCATCGCGCACATCGGGTTGAAGTTGCGCGCCGTGCGGCGGAACACGAGGTTGCCCGACTTGTCGGCCTTCCACGCCTTCACGAGCGCCACGTCGGCCGTGAGCGAATGCTCGAGCACGTAGTGCTTGTCGCCGAACTGGCGTGTTTCCTTGCCTTCGGCGATCAGCGTGCCGTAGCCCGTGTTCGTGAAGAACGCCGGAATGCCCGCGCCGCCCGCGCGCAGCTTTTCAGCCAGCGTGCCCTGCGGCGTGAATTCGAGCTCGAGTTCGCCCGACAGATACTGGCGCTCGAATTCCTTGTTCTCGCCCACGTACGACGAGACCATCTTCTTGATCTGGCGCGTCTCCAGCAGCAGGCCGAGGCCGAAGCCGTCCACGCCCGCGTTGTTGCTGATGCAGGTGATGCCCTTCACGCCGCTATCGCGCAGTGCGCCGATCAGCGCCTCGGGAATGCCACACAGCCCGAAACCGCCAACCGCGAATGTCTGGCCGTCCTTGACGATGCCCTCGAGCGCGGCTGCCGCGCTTTTGTAGACCTTGTTCATCAGTGTGTCCCTTCCTCGTATGGAAATCCGCCAATCCGGTTTGGCGCGCGGACGTCTGGCGCGTCCGGATGCTCAATTCTAGTCGTGCCCCGGTGGCGTTGCCGTGAAGCCGGCCGCCCGGCCGGGCCGCGCCCACGGGGTCAAACGAGCCGCGCGAGCATTGAAAACTGCCCCTCCGATGGGTGCAAAGCGTACGCTGGCCCCCTGTTGCGGCACAATACGCAAAACTACATAAAGCAATACCCGCACCGTCCGCCATGGCCGCTCCAACCCAACCCGCCGAACGCTCCGCCCTCGACTACCAGACCGCGTTCCATCTCGCGCCCATCGGCCTCGTGCTCGCGCGCGAGCGCACCATCATGGACTGCAATGACCAGGTCGCCGCCATTTTCCGCTGCTCACGCGAAGCGCTGATCGGGCAGTCGTTCCAGGAGCTCTACCCCTCCGCGGACGAATTCGAGCGCATTGGCGCACGCATTCCGCCGATCATGACCGCGCAAGGCAGCTACGCCGACGACCGCATCATGAAGCGCGCCAACGGCGAGCTCTTCTGGTGTCACGTCACGGGCCGGTCGCTCGACCGCGCCGAGCCGCACGCGGCAGGCGTCTGGACGTTTGAAGACCTCAGCGCGACGCGCCGCGTGGCGATCGAGCTCACGCCGCGCGAGCGCGAAATCGCCGCGCAGCTCGTGACCGGCAAGACCAGCAAGCAGATCGGGCGCGTTCTCGACATCAGCCCTCGCACCGTGGACGTCTATCGCGCGCGGCTCATGCGCAAGTACGACACCGGCAACGCCACCGAACTGCTGCAGCGGCTGCTCGGCCAGTAGCGCCAGCAGGGGCGCGCACCGCAGGCGCTCAGCCCACCCGGTCCGACTTCACCAGTGCCGCATGCTCGATGGTCGCGCGCAGCGTGTCGGGAATCGGCACCGATTTGCCCGCCGCGTAGTCGATCCACACGCAGCGCGCGTTCCCGCGCGCGTAGAGGGTGTCCGGCCCGTCGGCGCGGCGCAGCTCGAAACCGGTGTCGAAGCTGCTGCGGCCGGGCTCGCAGACCGTCATCGTGCAGACGATGTCGCCGGGGTAATGGAGCTGCTTGAGGAATTCCATCGAAGCGTTGACGATCACGGGCCCCTGACCGTCGCCGCTCTCGGCGGCGACGCCCAGATGCTCGAACCAGGAAATGCGCACCTGCTCCATGTAGCGGAAATAGACCGTGTTGTTCACATGGCCGAACGCGTCCATGTCGCCCCAGCGGATCGGCATGATCATTTCGAATACGGGATGGTAGTCACTCATTGCACTTCAACTTCTTGTTGTTGCGATAAAACGGGATGCCGGCGGCCGGCCGGACTCGCCTGCGCTCAGGTGAGTCCGAAGCCGTCGTCGGCGCTGATGATCGCGCCGTTCATGAAGGACGACTCGTCGGCGGCGAGCAGCAGCAGCAGGCCGTCCAGGTCTTCGGGCTTGCCGACGCGATGGCGCGGCAGCATCGAAATGAGCTTTTGCCCCTGCTCGGTCGACCAGTGGTGATGGTTGATCTCCGTGTCGATGTAGCCGGGGCAGATCGCGTTCACGTTGATCCCGTGACGGCCCCATTCGAGCGCCATCGCCTTCGTCATATGGACGACCGCGGCCTTGCTGATCGCGTACAGGCCGATTTGCGGCAGCACGCGCAAACCCGCCACCGAAGCAATATTGATGATGCGGTAGGCCGGTTTCGGGCCGCCGACGTTGCCGCGCATGATCATGCGCTTCGCGACCTCCTGGGCCACGAAAAAGGCGCCGCGCGTGTTGGTATCGAATACGTATTCGAAGTCGGCGGGCGTGACATCGGCGAGCTTTTGCGTCGTCGAGACGCCGGAATTGTTTACGAGGATGTCGATGGTCCCCGCCTCGGTTTCCGCGTGCGCCACCGCCGAGCGAATGCTTTGGTAGTCGGTCACATCGAGCGAGACGACGTGCGCGGCGCCCCCACTGGCCTCGATTTCGGCGCGCAGCTCCTTGAGCCGCTCCACGCGTCGGCTGGCCAGCACGACTTTTGCGCCCGCCTGCGAGAGCACCTGGGCGAAGCGCTTGCCGAGCCCGCTGGAGGCCCCCGTGATCATCGCCACCTTGCCTTCCAGATTGATCGAACGGCCCATTTCCGGTTCCTGTCCAGAGGTAAATAAGCGCCAGAACGCGGCGAGCAGCGCGGCAAATCCAGCGCCAAATAATAGAACGGTCGTGCTAATGTTAGCCTGTTGGGTTGCGGCACGGGGAACGTTACCCGACAATACGAACCCGAAAAAAGCATTCTAATGGCAAGAGGAGCATTGATGACCCCCGCAAGTCTTTTAGAGCAATACGGCCCACGCGAGTCGATGGAATACGACGTGGTGATCGTCGGCGGCGGCCCCGCCGGGCTGTCTGCCGCGATCCGCCTGAAGCAGCTGGCCGCGGAAAAGGGCGCTGAGATCGGCGTCTGCGTGCTGGAAAAAGGCTCGGAGATCGGGGCGCATATCCTCTCGGGCGCGGTCATGGATCCGCGCGCCCTGAACGAGCTGGTTCCGGACTGGAAGGAACAGGGCGCGCCGCTGAACGTGCCGGTGACCGAGGACAAGTTCCTGTTCCTCACGGAGACCGGCGCGAAGGGC
>DATBXG010000005.1:0-8515 GCA_036514415.1 Paraburkholderia sp. | reverse complement strand
GCCCTTGCACTTGAGCACCCAGCCCGGCTGGCCGCCGCCGCCTGCGTTGCCGCCGCGCGGCACGACGTCGCTGAACGTGCCGTGCGGGTACTGCGGATATTCCTCGAGGTAGCCCACGCGGTCGAGCCGCTGCTGGCCGCGCAGTTTCACGCGGCACAGGTTGACCACGCTGTCCTGCATCGACACGGCCACCTTCTGGCCTTTGCCAGTCTTATCGCGGCCGATCAGCGCCGTGAGAATGCCGATGGCGAGGTGCATGCCCGTGTTGCTGTCGCCGAGCGCGGCCGCGCTCACCGTGGGCGGGCCGTCCCAGAAGCCCGTGGTCGAAGCCGCGCCGCCCGCGCACTGCGCGACGTTCTCATAGACCTTGAGGTCGTCGTAGTGGTGGCCTTCGCTGAAGCCCTTCACCGATGCGACGATCATCTTCGGGTTGAGTTCCTTGATGCGCTCCCACGTGAAGCCCATGCGGTCCAGCGCGCCGGGGCCGAAGTTCTCCACCATCACGTCCGACTCGCGAATCAGCTTCTCGAGCACTTCCTTGCCTTCGGCCTTTTTCGTGTCGAGCGTGAGCGAGCGCTTGTTGCTGTTGAGCATGGTGAAGTAAAGCGCATCGACTTCGGGGATGTCGCGCAACTGCGAGCGCGTCACGTCGCCGGCGCCTGGGCGCTCCACCTTGATCACGTCCGCGCCGAACCATGCGAGCATCTGCGTGCAGGCGGGGCCGGCCTGTACGTGCGTGAAGTCGATGATCTTGATACCGTCGAGGGGTTTGCTCATTTCTCGTATCTCCTGATCTACCTGATCGATTGGGCTTATTTCTTCATGGCCGCGCTTTGCGGATTCAGATTCGTGAGCCGGCCGCTTTCGGTCCCGGCCGATTCGTCGATGACTGCGTTGATCAATGTGGGCTTGCCCGAGGCGATCGCTTCGAGCAGCGCGCTCGTGAGTTCTTCGGGCGTGGTCGCCTGATGGCCGATGCCGCCGAACGCCTCGATCATCCTGTCGTAGCGCGCGTTCTTCACGAACACCGTGGGCGCGACGTCGCAGCCGCCGCTCGGATTTACGTCCGTGCCGCGATACACACCGTTGTTGTTGAACACGATGGTGCAGACCGGCAGGTTGTAGCGGCAGATCGTCTCCAGCTCCATGCCGGAGAAGCCGAACGCGCTGTCACCCTCGATCGCCACGACCTGCGTGCCGCTCGTCACGGCCGCGCCGATCGCGAAGCCCATGCCGATGCCCATGATCCCCCACGTGCCCGAGTCGAAGCGCTTGCGCGGCTGGTACATGTCGATGATGCTGCGCGCGTAGTCGAGCGTGTTCGCGCCCTCGTTGACCACGTTGATGTCGGGACGCGTTTTCAGCACGTCGCGGATGGCGCGCAGCGCGCTGTGGAAGTTCATTGGCGACGGGTTCTTTGCGAGCGTCGCGGCCATCTTTTCCAGGTTCTTGTTCTTGCGTTCGGCCACGGCGGCGAGCCATTGCGCCGGCGGCTTCGGGAAGTCATCACCGAGGCCCGCCACGAGTGCTTCCACACACGAGCCGATGTCGCCGATCACAGGCGCTTCAATGGCGACGTTGCTGTCGATTTCGGTCGGCGCGATGTCGATCTGCACGAACTTCTTCGGTCCTGCGCCCGCGCCCCACGTCTTGCCCTTGCCGTGCGAGAGCAGCCAGTTCAGGCGCGCACCGATCAGCACCACGGCGTCCGACTCGGCCAGCACGAACGAGCGAGCGGCCGATGCCGACTGCTCGTGCGTGTCGGGCAAGAGACCCTTGGCCATCGACATCGGCAGATACGGAATGCCGCTCTTCTCGACCAGCTCGCGGATCTGCGCGTCTGCCTGGGCGTAAGCTGCGCCCTTGCCGAGCAGGATCAGCGGACGCTTCGCATTCCTGAGCACATCGAGAGCGCGCTGCACCGTATCCGGCGCGGGAATCTGGCGCGGCGCCGGGTCGACGACCTTGATGAGCGACTGCTGTCCCTTCACCGCGTCGATGGTCTGTGCGAGCAGCTTGGCCGGCAGGTCGAGATACACGCCGCCGGGACGGCCCGAGACCGCGGCGCGAATCGCACGCGCCACGCCAATGCCGATGTCCTCGGCGTGCAGCACGCGATAAGCCGCCTTGGCATAAGGCTTCGCGGCGTTGAGCTGATCCATCTCTTCATAGTCGCCCTGCTGCAGGTCGACGATTTCGCGCTCGCTCGAACCGCTGATGAGGATCATCGGGAAGCAGTTCGTGGTCGCGTTGGCCAGTGCCGTGAGGCCGTTCAGGAAGCCCGGTGCGGAAACGGTCAGGCAAATGCCCGGCTTCTTCGTCATGTAGCCCGCGACGGCGGCAGCGTTGCCCGCGTTCTGCTCATGCCGGAAGCCGATGAAGCGCATGCCCTCGGCCTGGGCGAGACGGGCGAGATCGGTAATGGGGATACCTACGAGACCGAAGATCGTGTCGATATCGTTGAGTTTCAGCGCGTCGATGACGAGATGAAAACCATCGGTCGTTTGCTGCGCTTCGGGCACGGGGTTCTGCTGTGCCTCGTTGATGCCTGCTTCTGCCATGACGTCTCCTCTTTGGCGGGGCGTTGTGTGATACGTGATATACAATATTCCACACACAATATTAGTCAAGACGTTTTTTTACCCATAGCGCGCTTGCTGCACTGCGTCGCGCCGCACTGCACCGTTGCCACGCGAGGCGCTTCCTCGCCAGACGGCAAACTTTGATGCAGCACATCATGGGCGGGCCCTTTCGATTCGCCCAAACCTCCCGACATACTTGTTACGGACTCCGTATTTTTCTTTCAGTATCGGGTCGGCCATTCAGACGAAAAGCGTATCGATACCGTTTGCTCATGCGCCGAGCCGATATGAACCGGCAGTTCGGCGCCGAGGGCCCTTCCCTCAGTCGAGAAAGTCGCAGTTGGCTTCCACGAACAGCGCGAGTTCTATCGAGTGTTGCCGCACGAGTTGCTCGACACGCTCGGTGTCGCGCGCCTCGAGCGCCTCGATGATCCGCATGTGCTCTACGATCGAGCGCGACGCGCGATCGCTCTGCGCGATCGTCATGCGCCGGATCGCGCGCACGTGCATGAAGATGTTCTTGATGGTGTCGACGATGATGGGCGACTTGGAAAGCTCCACCAGCGACTGGTGGAACATGATGTTTGCTTCCGAGTATTCCTCTATATGTTCCGAGGGCGTCGAGTCGCCGAAGGTCGCGAACATGCGCCGCAATCCTGCAATGTCGTCGTCCGAGGCGCGCTGGGTGGCGAGGCGCGCGGCGATGCTTTCGAGCGCGGCCCACATATAGATCATCTCCACGATCTCCTTGCGCGTCTTGCGCAGGATGTAAACGCCTCGCCGCGGCACCGTGCGCAGAAAGCCTTCCTGTTCCAGCAGCGTCATCGCTTCACGCACGGGCGTTCGGCTCACGCCGAGCTTCTCGGTCAAGTCCTTCTCGTCTAGCCGGATCTCGTCTCGCGACCGGTAGATGTCGGTCTCGGCAATGGCCTGCTTGAGCTTCGCGTAAGCCTGATCTCGCAGAGAAGCAGTCGCGTTGATCGGCTCCAGCGTCAGGGTGACCGGGGACGCCCCGGCGTCGAGTTCTCTTTCGGCGGACATCGGTCGTTTGTCTCCAACGTTCTGTTTAGCCGGCGCTGCTGGGGAATTTCATATTTCCAATACAATATATCAGTAGACTGCCCGACGCTAAGCGGGGTTTACGCGTACCTGGCGCGTTTCGCGGGCTCACCCTCAATACATACAGCTTTACTTATATTTTTCGAAAAAAACTTTAACTATCGCTTATTCATCGGTGCTTCTACGCTTGGTTCACGCCACTCGACATGAGGAGACAGCCATGAGCCACCCGACCAACCATCACGATCGTCAACTGGAAGCGCAACTGTGCGCGTTCAACACGGCGTTTGCCGAACTGGGCCTGCGGTTTCGCTGGGACGCCCGCACCCTCTTCTCGCTGGCGACGATCGCGGGCGAAACCGCGCGTGTCGCGGCCTATATCGAGACTCACCATCCGCACTTGCTGAAGGCCTACAGCATGGAGTTTCTGTGCGAGGCGATCCTCGCGCGCAAGAACGCACAGGCGCCGGGCGAATGGCCGCTGGCAGCGCCCGCACCGCGTGGCGCGCAGGAATGGCCGGCCATGGCGGCCGCCATGGAGCAGGATTGGCGCGAAGGGGGATTGCCGGCTCTTGCGGGCGCCTGAAGCGCACGCGCGCGACAAAAGCGATAAAGACGAAGCCCGTCTGGCCGGGCACGTACTAGCGTGCTATCCAGACGGGCTCGATAGAGAATGAGATCCGCTCAGGCGTTGCCGCGAGCCTCTGCCTCTTCTTCCTGCAGTTTGCGCCAGAGAATCTTGCCGCTGCCCGACTTCGGCAACGCGTCCACGAACTGCACGATGCGCGGCGCCTTGTACGCCGCCATGTTGTCGTGCGCCCAGGCGATGATGTCGTCTTCGTTCACGCTGCCTGCCTGCTTCGGATCGAGGACTACCACGGCCTTCACCGTCTCGCCGCGGCGCGGGTCCTGGGCGCCGATGATGCACACTTCGTTGATCGCAGGGTGCCGGTACATCAGCGCCTCGACCTCGGCGGGCCAAACCTTGTAGCCCGACGCATTGATCATGCGTTTCAGGCGGTCGGTCATGAAGTAATAGCCTTCCTCGTCGCGCCGCACGAGGTCGCCCGTGCGCAGGAAGCGCTTGCCGTCGCGCTCGATGAACGCTTCGCGGGTGGCCTCGGGGTTGCGCCAGTAACCCTGCATGACCTGCGGCGCATGCATGATCAACTCGCCCGATTCCCCTGGCGGCACCTCCTCCAGCGTGATCGGATCCACCACGCGCGAATCGACGTCGAATACCGGTATGCCAAGACACTGCGGCTTCGGACGCTGTGGCGGATTGATATGGGTGCCGGCCATGGTTTCCGACATGCCGTAGCCTTCGACGAAGTCGAGCCCGGTCAGGTCCTTGAGTTTCTTCACGACCGCGTCGGGCATCGTCGCGCCGCCGCCGCGCATCCAGGTGAGGCTCGACAGATCGTATTCGTGAATGCGCGGGTTCGAGATGAAGTCGACGACCATCGTCGAGATGGCCTGCCAGCCGTTGATGCGGTAATGCTCGATCGCGCGCGCCGCGGCGTCGCGGTCCCAGCGCGGCAGCAGCACCACGGTCGAGCCGTTGTAGATCGGGCTGTTCATGCCGCCCTGCATGCCGGTCACGTGAAAGAGCGGCAGCACCGAAAGTTGTACGGCATCCTGATTACTTCCAAACCAGTTGCAACCACCCACGGCCGTCGCCATCACGCTGCGGTGCGTGTGCATGCAGCCCTTCGGCTTGCCCGTCGTGCCGGAGGTGTACGGCATCACGCAGAGGTCGTCGGGGCCGGCGCTCAGCGCGCCGGGCACGCGGCGCGCCTCGAGCACGTCGGCCCAATGCGCGACGCCCGGGCCTTCCACGCAACGCGGCGCGCTCACGAACCCGGGCGGCGGCGCAAACGGCTCGCGCTTGAGATAGTCGCTATATGTCGCGACGAGCAGGTGCTTCAGGCCCTCGCCCTCGCCTTCCCGCACGAGCGGCGCGATGCGCGGATAGAGATCCTGCGCGACGAAAGCCGTCGTCGCGCCGCTGTCTTCCACGTAGTGCGCAAGCTCCTCGGTGAGATTCATCGGGTTGACCGGAACGACCACCGCGTTGGCGCGGAGGATGCCGTAATAGGCGATGACCCATTGCGGGCTGTTCTGCATATACAGCAGCACGCGGTCGCCGGCCTTCACGCCGCATTCCTGCTGCAGATAGCCGGCCACGCGCTCGGCCTCGTCCTTGAACTGCGCGAACGTGACGGGTGTGTCGTAGAAAATGATGAACGGCTTGTCGGGATAGCGCGCCGCCGAAACCTCCGCGTTATAGAAGAGGTTCGTATGCGGAATGCTCAGATGCGGCGAAAGATGCGCGGGCCAATGCGGCGAAGACGATGACGAGGCCGGTGAAGTTGCGCAAAGCGTCGGGGCAGACGTGGACATGGCGGGCTCCGTCGAGCGATTTTCGTGATGAACGCAGCCGCCAGCCGTCTGCACTCCTTCGCAGTTGCCTGCAGTTGGCTGGCGCCGCGTACCTTGCATACCGTGTGACCAGGGCAAGCGGTGCGAACTGCCCGCCGGCTGCACGGGCGGGCAGTCGTCCGCGGCTGCTCAATCAAACGATGCTCGAGCCGCCATCGACAGCCAGATACTGGCCCGTCACATGGCGCGCCGCCTGGCTCGCGAGAAACACGACTGCGCCCTTGAGATCGTCGTCGTCGCCGAGGCGATGGAGCGGCGTCTGGTCGATCACCATCTGCCCCACCTTGTCGAGCAGCCCGGCCGACATCTTCGAGGGGAAGAAGCCAGGGCAGATCGCGTTCACGTTGATGTTGTACTTGCCCCATTCGGCGGCCAGCGCACGCGTGAAATTGATGGCCGCCGCCTTCGACGTGCTGTACGCGATCGCCTGCATCGGGCCGAGCGAGCCTTTCAGGCCGGCGATCGACGCCACGTTGATGATCTTGCCGCGCTGGCGCGGGATCATGCTGCGCTTGCCCACCTCACGCGCGAGAAAAAACGGCGCGTTCACGTTGAGGTTCATGACCTTGTGCCACGCCTCGTCGGGATAGTCCTCGGCGGGCGCGCCCCACGTGGCGCCCGCGTTGTTCACGAGTATGTCGATCTGGCCGCAGGCCGCCAGCGCATCGTCCACGAGCGGCGCCACGGCCTCGGGGCGCTGCAGGTCGCTCACCACCGTGGTCGCCTCGATGCCGAGTTCCTTCAGCTGGCTCGCCGCCTGGGCGAGCTCGTCGGCCTTGC
Organism: Paraburkholderia sp.; assembly: GCA_036514415.1. GTDB lineage: Bacteria > Pseudomonadota > Gammaproteobacteria > Burkholderiales > Burkholderiaceae > Paraburkholderia. Next base: position 1,652 of record DATBXG010000005.1, on the reverse strand, counting down.
GCGCCGTGATGACGACGTGGCAGCCCATCTCGCCGAGCGCCTGCGCCATCTGCAGCCCCAGCCCGCGCGAACCGCCCGTGATGAGCGCAACCTGCCCGCCCAGTTCGAACATTTCCCTGACCCGCATGCTTTCGTCTCCTTGATGTCTACCGACCTGCCGGAGTTCCGAAGTGCGGAACCCGATGAGATTCAAACGATTCTAGCGAGACTCTTCACTGAGGAATATAGGGAAAAGCACGATCGTTCACAAAATAGTATTTTGTGCTTTTTGGCGCCTTTGTCATGCGGGCTGCGCACCGGGCGCGCCCGCTCGCGGACTGTTCATGGCGACCTCAATCGTTGCAAACATGCGACAGCGCGCGTTCTCATCGATCCAGCGAGCGTCTATCATCGCCCCCCGCGGCCATCACCCACTGGCCCGGCACACGAAAAATACCGGCCCCGGCACCCCGGCGGTCCGACGAACTTACAACACGCAGCAGAAGAAAAAGGATTTCACCGTGAGACACACCCAGATCGCATCGGCCGTTGGCGGCCTCGCCCTCGCCCTGGCTTGCCAGTCCAGCTTCGCACAAAGCTCGGTCACGCTGTACGGCATCGTCGACACCAGCATCCGCTACCTCACGAACGCGAACGCGAAAAACGATAGCGAAGTCCAGATGGGCGTCGGCCCGATTACCGGCAGCCGCTGGGGCCTGAAGGGCAGCGAGGATCTGGGCGGCGGCCTCAAGGCCGTGTTCCGCCTCGAGAACGGGTTCAATCTCTGGAACGGCCAACTGGCGAGCTCGAATACGCTGTTCAACCGGATGGCGTACGTTGGGGTGTCGAGCGACAAGTACGGCACGGTCACGATGGGCCGTCAGAACACGCCGCTGTTCGATCAGCTGGGTAACACCTTCGACCCGCTGACCGTCGGCAACTTCGACCAGGACGGCTGGCTGCCGGGCGCACTCGGCTATGGTCTGCGTGAGAACAACTCGGTCAAGTACGACGGCAAGTTCGGCGGCCTCGAGATCGAAGGCATGTACAGCTTCGGCGGCGTGCCGGGCAGCCTCGGCGCGAGCAACATGTACGGCTTCACGGCCAGCTACGCCGCCGGTCCGGTCTCGCTGCTCGCGGGCTACCAGCAGAACAGCGACGCGAGCAACAACAAGTACCGCGTGGCCAACCTCGGCGCAGTCTATGCAATCGGCCCGGTGCATCTGTATGGCGGCTGGCTGTGGGGCCAGGACAATACGGGCATGGTCGATCTGTTCATGGCAGCCGCGAACTCGCCGGCGGCGAACAACTTCCTGAAGCCCGTGACGAAGACCAACCGCATCGACAACGGTCTCTATGCCGGCGCGACGTGGCAGGTCACGTCGCCGCTGCTGCTGACCGCCGCGTACTACTACGACCACGCGAAGAACGGCCTGAACGCAGACGGCGCCACGCTCAGCACCGGCGTGCGCTACTCGGCCGTGCTGCTGGCCGAATACTCGCTGTCGAAGCGCACCGAAGTGTACGGCACGGTCGACTTCACGCGCGGCACCGGCTCGGCAACCTCTGACTTCCCGGGCCGCAACAACCAGACCGGCGTTGCTGTCGGCCTGCGCAACATCTTCTGATAGCGGTTGCATCGCCGGGTCTGTCGACCGGCTGAACGGCGGCGC
>DATBXG010000004.1:0-16124 GCA_036514415.1 Paraburkholderia sp. | reverse complement strand
TCTTGAGTTTGGGCAGCGACTCGACCTCGTAGATCTTCGCCTCGCCCTCGTTGGCGGTGCCGCCGCCCGAGCGCACGCGAAAGCGCACGAAACCTTGCGCCTGCATGTCGTCGAACAGCTCGGCGTGCTCGCCCTTGCGGTCCACGATCACGGGCGCGAGGATCATGAGCTTCGTTTCCTCGGGCAGGGCGAGCGCGGCGTCCACCATCTGCGACACGCTTTGCGACTCCAGCGGGATTTCGTGGTCCGGGCAGTACGGCGTGCCCACGCGTGCGTAAAGCAGACGCAGGTAGTCGTGGATCTCGGTGACCGTGCCCACGGTTGAGCGCGGGTTGTGCGAGGTGGCCTTCTGCTCGATGGAAATTGCCGGTGACAGACCCTCGATCAGGTCGACGTCGGGCTTCTCCATGAGCTGCAGGAACTGGCGCGCATAGGCCGAGAGGCTTTCCACGTAACGGCGCTGGCCTTCCGCGTAAAGCGTGTCGAACGCCAGCGAGGACTTGCCCGAGCCCGAAAGCCCGGTGATCACCACGAGCTTGTGGCGCGGCAGGTCCAGATTGACGTTCTTCAGGTTGTGGGTTCGGGCCCCACGGATACGGATCTGTTCCATGAACCTGCGGGAGAAAGGGAAACCAAACCTGCTACTATAACGACTTTTCCAGACCGCCGTTACGGCTTGCTGACGGTCTTTAAAGGGGCCCGGGGCGGCAAGTGCAAGGCCCTCGAAAGTGGCGCGTCAGGGAGCGTCCGCCTGGTCCGCGCTGAGTCTCGCGCTTAGTCTGGTTACCAACGTGCGGGCAGTTGCGGCACAGAACTGCGGCCCAAACACACAACGCTCCGATGTCCTCCAATTCACCCGCTACCTCCTCACGCATGAGCGCGCCCGAGCTGCGCGCGACCGTATCGCTCGCGGCGATCTTCGCGCTGCGCATGCTGGGCCTCTTCATGATCATGCCGGTGTTTTCGGTCTACGCGAAAACCATTCCCGGCGGCGACAACCTGCTGCTGGTCGGCATCGCGCTCGGCGCGTACGGCGTGACGCAGTCGCTTCTCTATATTTTCTACGGCTGGGTTTCCGACATGGTGGGCCGCAAGCCCGTCATCGCGACCGGCCTCGTCATTTTCGCGATCGGCAGCTTCGTCGCGGCGGGCGCGCACGACATGGTCTGGATCATCGTCGGCCGGGTCATCCAGGGCATGGGCGCGGTTTCTTCCGCGGTGCTAGCGTTCATCGCCGATCTGACCGCCGAGGAGCACCGCACCAAGGCCATGGCGATGGTGGGCGGCTCGATCGGCTTGTCGTTCGCCGTGGCCATCGTGGGCGCCCCGATCGTGTTCCACTGGGTCGGCATGAGCGGCCTGTTCGCGCTGGTTGGGGTGTTCTCGATTCTCGCGGTGGGCGTGGTGATCTGGGTCGTGCCCGACGCGCCACGCAAGCCCGTGCACGTGCCGGCCCCGTTCGCCGAGGTGCTGCACAACGTCGAACTGCTGCGCCTGAATTTCGGCGTGCTCGTGCTGCACGCCACGCAAACGGCGCTTTTTCTCGTCGTGCCTCGCCTGCTCGTGGACGCGGGCCTGCCGGTCGCGTCGCACTGGAAGATCTACCTGCCGGTCATGGGCCTCTCGTTCGTCATGATGGTGCCCGCCATCATCGCCGCGGAGAAGCGGGGCAAGATGAAGGCCGTGGTCGTTTCTGCGATTGGTCTTATCCTGATCGGCCAGCTGTTGCTCGGCTCGCTCGCGCATACACTCGTCATTGTGTCTGCCGTGCTGTTCGTGTACTTCCTCGGCTTCAACATCCTCGAAGCGTCGCAGCCGTCGCTGGTTTCCAAGCTCGCGCCGGGCAACCGCAAGGGCGCGGCCACGGGCGTGTACAACACCACGCAGTCGATCGGGCTCGCGCTCGGCGGCGTGGTGGGCGGCTGGCTCCTCAAGCACGACGGCGCGAGCGCCGTGTTTTACGCGTGCTCGGGGCTCGTCTTGTGCTGGCTTATAATCGCGGCCAATATGAAGGCGCCGCCCAAGCGGGCTGAGCCCGGGCGGGCCTGAGTTCGAACCAGTGGTTCACAGCAAGCAATGCAATTCGCGGAGGCGGTCCGCGACTGGCGAAGGCGCATGAAGCGCTCGCCGGCGCGTACCGCGCGGCCGCTCCTCGCAACGGAATCAAACAGGAGAAATTCATGGCATCCGTGAACAAGGTGATCCTCGTCGGCAACCTCGGCGCCGATCCGGAAGTGCGCTATCTGCCGAGCGGCGACGCCGTGGCGAACATCCGCCTCGCGACGACGGACCGCTACAAGGACAAGGCGTCCGGCGAGTTCAAGGAAATGACCGAATGGCACCGCGTGTCGTTCTTCGGGCGTCTGGCCGAGATCGTCTCGGAGTATCTGAAGAAGGGCTCGTCGGTGTATATCGAAGGCCGCATCCGCACGCGCAAGTGGCAGGCGCAGGACGGCACCGACCGTTACTCGACGGAAATCGTCGCCGACCAGATGCAGATGCTGGGCGGCCGCAGCGGCGGCGCCTCGATGGGCAGCGACATGGGCGATGACGGCGGCTACAGCCGTGAGCCGTCCGCACCGCGCGGCGGCGGCCGTGCATCGGGCGGCGGTGGCGGCGGTGCGCCGCGTTCGAGCGGTGGCGGCGCTGGCGGCGGACGTTCGAGCGCGCCGGCTGGCGGCGGCTTCGACGAGATGGACGACGATATTCCGTTCTGACGTTCCGTAACTGCAAACTGTAAAGATCAACCCCGCCTTTGTGCGGGGTTTTTCTTTTTGTACCTGGGCTTCGGGACTTTCCCTGACCCGCAACATTTGCCGGAGGGGTACCGCGGCTGCCGCCGATTTTTTGTTCGTAACTATTACCGTCAACTTCAAGACTGGGTGGACCAGACGGTAGGGCGTTTCGAGGGGGGGCTGCCACGAAAAAGTCGTAAACATCGCCTACGGTGGTTCGGAGTAGCCGGGAGATGTCGATGGATCCCCGATTTCACGTAGTCACGGTGCTGCATCCGGGCGGTGAACGTCTGCCGATCCTGCTGGACGCCGACAGGCAACCGGTAGCGTGGATCAATGCATATCTGATCCGGCGTCTGCAAATCACGCGCTATGAAGCGCTGGAGCAGCTGTGGCTCCAACGTTGGCAACGCATTGCTTTCCACTGCTCGCGACGCGGCATAAGTATCGATGAGTTGGACCGGCCCCTCGATTTTCTGAACAGAAAGGCTACGCGAACGCGTCGCATCAACCGCGTGTAGCACATCAGCGGTAGGGAAGGCGGGCGTTCAGTGTGGCGTCTGTCGATTCAGCGAGAGCTAACACGTTTCGAGCAAATTTGGATTCCAGCCCGCGGTGAGAAACAACTGCCTTGCCTGTTCCGCCGAGCACGGCAATTCGACGAAACCTGGCGTGCCGGATGAGGTCAGGCAGCCAACGCTGCCTGATCTTCGAAATACGCGCCTTCGATCTCGTCGAACAGGCTGAGACCTACGTCGAAGCCGTTTCCTGTGGTGAGCCAGACCATTTCGTGATTGCGGTCTACCTGAGTTGGTCAACCATTCAATTACGCGGAGCATTGCCTCATTGCTCGGGAGGCCATCAAGTCTTAAAGCCTCACTATTCGAATTAATAAGGATGCCGAAATAAGTATATGCCTCTTCGAGATTCGCCGGCACCGGTTGAGTGCCCGGAGGGGTGATTACCGGAACAATTGGCAAACAGAAAGCCTGAGCAAAAGCGAAGTCACGACTGTCATGTGCTGGAACACCCATCACGGCACCGGTTCCATACGATCCAAGCACATAATCGGATGTCCATACAGGGATTTTTTGCCCGGTCGCTGGGTGGATTGCACGAATGCCAGTATCAACGCCTGTCGGTTGATTGCTCGCTTCCATCCGTGCTATGTCACTTCGATTTCGAGCCTCCCGAACATATCTCCCCAAATGAGAGATATCCGCAGCTTCCACAGCAGCATCGAGCATCGCATGTTCGGGGGCAACAACCAGGAAGGTTACCCCAAAGATTGTGTCTGGTCTGGTTGTGAACGATTCGAGTGATCCGCCATTCTGCAAGTCGAACATGATGGTCGCTCCATGCGAACGACCTATCCAATTCTCCTGCATCAGTTTTATTGGCTCTGGCCAATCGACCAACATCAAATCATCAAGTAAGCGGTCAGCGTACGCAGTTATTCGCAGCATCCACTGTTTCATTTGCTTGCGTTCGACCAAATCACCAGTTTCGACGTATTTGCCGTCGACGACCTCTTCGTTAGCCAGGACTGTACCCATTGCAGGGCACCAGTTCACTGTCATTTCTTCAGAGTAGGCTAACCCTCGTTCGAATAGCCTGGTAAAAATCCATTGTGTCCATTTATAGTACCTCGGATCGCTTGTAGCTATTTCACGAGACCAGTCATAGCTTAAGCCCACCGCGTCCAACTGCTTGCGGAACTCGGCAATATTGCGCCTGGTGACTTCTTCCGGGCGAATTCTCTCCTTCTGCGCCTGTCGTTCTGTCGGCAGGCCAAAGGAATCCCAACCCATCGGATGCAAGACTTCATACCCGCGAGCACGACGATATCGCGATACGACGTCGCTCGCGACGTATCCCTTTAGATGGCCGACGTGAAGCCCCTTGCCAGAAGGATAGGGAAACATGTCTAGTACATAGTATTTCGACTTCTGGGAAGGACTCGCAACAAAAGCACCTTTCTCCTTCCAGGCTAGCAGAACCGATGACGGCTGCCATGGCAACGTATATGGGTCTTGATGTCTCGCAGAAGGCGACCCCCTGCGGCGTTTTCGCACACGCAGCCGCTTTCCCGCCTGCAGCGCCACTTTTTCTGATTTTTGTCACGGCAAAACTCCCGCCGGCGCGTCACCATTTAAAAGATGCATTAATTGTGCATCTTACAAGACTGCTCGCGCCGTCACCCTACAAGGAAAAGGAGAAAGCCGTGTTTTGCTATCAATGTGAACAGACCGACCGCACCCAGGCTACACCGGGGTGCGCCTCGGCCAAGGGCAACTGCGGCAAGGACGCCACGACTGCGGATCTGCAGGACCTGCTGATCTACGCCACCAAGGGCATCGCACAGTATGGCGCGCAAGCGCGCAGCCTCGGCAGCCCCGATCGCGAAGCCGACCGCTTCATGCTCTATGCGCTGTTCACAACGCTCACCAACGTCAACTTCAACGCAAGCCGTTTCGTGGCGATGCTGCGCGAGGCCGCGCAACACCGCGATCGCGCGAAGGCGACCTGCGAGGCGCTCGCGCTCGCGCAAGGCGTCGCCACGGCGCAGCCGACCGGCGCCGCGCTCTGGCAGCCGGGCAACGATCTCGCCGAACTGCAGGCGCAGGCCGCGCTCGTCGGCATCCGGTCCGGGCTCCCGAAGGTGGGCGAGGATGTCGTGGGCTTGCGCGCCCTCGTGCTTTACGGTCTCAAGGGCGTGTGCGCGTACGCCCATCACGCGCGCGTGCTCGGTTACGAGAGCGAAGAGGTCTACGCAGGCGTGGAGGCTGCGCTCGTGTTTCTCGCGAGCGAACCCACGCAGGCCGGCGATCTGCTCGAGCAGGCGCTCGCGCTCGGCAACCTGAACCTGAAAGTGATGGAACTGCTCGACGCCGCGAACACGGGCCGCTTCGGCATGCCCGAGCCCACTGCCGTGCGCGTGACGCCGGTCGCGGGCAAGGCGATTCTCGTCTCGGGCCACGATCTCGGCGATCTGGAGGCGCTGCTCGAAGCGACTCAGGGCACCGGCGTGCAGATCTACACGCATGGCGAAATGCTGCCCGCGCATGCTTACCCGAAGCTCAAGGCCTATCCGCATCTCGCCGGCAACTATGGCGGCGCGTGGCAGGACCAGCAATCGGACTTCGCGAACTTCCCCGGCCCGATCCTGATGACGTCCAACTGCCTGATCGAGCCGCTGCCGCAGTACCGTCAGCGCATCTTCACGACGGGACCGGTGGGCTGGGCCGGCGTGCGCCATCTCGAGCATCATGCGTTCGCGCCGGTCGTGCAGGCTGCACTCGCGCTGCCGGGCTTCCGCGAAACGGCGGCCGAGGAGACCATCACGATCGGCTTTGCGCGCAACACGGTGCTCGGCGTGGCCGACAAGGTGATCGACGCGGTGAAGGCCGGGCAGATCCGCCATTTCTTCCTGATAGGCGGCTGCGACGGCGCCGCGCCCGGCCGCAACTACTACACCGAATTCGCGCAGGGCGCGCCCGATGACACCGTCGTCATGACGCTCGGCTGCAACAAGTACCGCTTCAACCGCCACCCGTTCGGCGACATCGGCGGCATTCCGCGCCTGCTCGATCTCGGCCAGTGCAACGACAGCTACTCGGCGATCCAGATCGCGATCGCGCTCTCGAAGGCCTTCGACTGCGGCGTGAACGATCTGCCGCTCACGCTCGTGGTGTCGTGGTTCGAGCAGAAGGCTGCCGCGGTGCTGCTCACGCTGCTCGCGCTCGGCCTGCGCCACATCCATCTCGGACCGACGCTGCCGGCCTTCCTCACGCCGAATGTCCTCGACATCCTCGTCAAGCAATTCGGGATTTCGCCGATCGGCGAGGCGAAAGCGGACCTCGAGGCCGCGCTCGCACGCAAGGCCGCATGAGCGCGGATGAAAACGCCATGAGTTATCAAATCGAGCTCACCACGCGCGACGGCCAGGCGTTCGGCTTCGCGTGCGCGCCGGGGCAGGACGTGCTGAGCGCGGCGGCGGCGGCGGACATCACGCTGCCGTCGCAGTGCAAGCGCGGCAGCTGCGGCGCTTGCCACGCCACCGTGACCGAAGGCGCGTACACGCTCGGCGATCACAGCGCGGACGCGCTTCCTTCCGGCGAACCGCAGGCGGTCCTGCTGTGCCGCACGACGCCTTCGGCCAACCTGCGCGTCGCCGCGCCGTACGACCACTCGAAGGTGCTGCTGCAGCCGGTCGCCGTGCGCTCGGCGCGCGTCGTTGCACTGGAGACGATTGCCGACGACACGCGCCGCCTCGAACTGCACCTCGAACCCGACGACGTCAACGGCAGCGCCGCCGAATTCGAAGCGGGCCAGTTCGTCGAGCTGGGGCTGCCCGGGAGCGATGTGCGGCGGCCGTTCTCGCTCGCCAACACGAGCAACTGGGAAGGGCGCCTCGAGTTCCTGATCCGGCTGCGGCCCGAAGGCGAGTTTTCGGCGTATCTGCGCGAGCGTGCGCAGCCCGGCGACGTGCTCGCCGTGCACGGCCCGCAAGGCGGCTTCGGAATGATCGCCGACAGCCTGCGCCCGCGCTGGTTCGTGGCGGGCGGAACGGGCCTCGCGCCCGTGCTCTCGATGCTGCGCCGCATGGCCGAGTATCAGGAGATGAACGATGCGCGGCTCTTCTTCGGAGTGAATCGCGAAAGCGAGCTCTTCATGCTCGACGCGCTGGACGAGCTTCAGGCGGCGATGCCGCAATTGCGGGTCGAGCTTTGCGTTCGCGAAGCGGCCGATGGCGGGCAAGGCTCGCACAGCACGCCGGTCGACGCACTCGCCGCCGCGCTCGCAGCCGGCGGCCCGGCGCCCGACCTCTACGTCTGCGGGCCGCCCGCAATGGTGAGCGCGGCGCAGGCGGTGGCGGCGCGCTCGCGCGTGCCGTCCGCGCAGTTCGTCAGCGAGCGCTTCACGGTCTGAGTGACGGCGCTTCGCAGTATGTGGTTTTTCTTCGTGTCTGTTGACCTCGCCTTCGGGCGGGGTTTTTTTTCGCGCATCGGGTGGCCGGGCGCGGCGTTCCTGAAGCGCTGAACACAAACTAGGTCCATCAATTGACATTCGGTCATTAACTGTCAAAATGTCCAATACCATGAAGCCAATCCGCGAAACACGCTCTGGCCGTTCAACTGACGAAAACGCACTGCTGCTGCGCGAGGGCGAGAAAATCGTCGCGGCGCTCGGCCAGTCGCTCGCGCCGCTCGTCGAGGTGGTGCTGCACGATCTCACGCGGCCCGAGCGGTCCGTCGTGGCGATCGCGAACAACTTGTCCGGTCGACAGGTTGGCGACGCTGCCACCGAGATGGGGCTCGCGCGCATCACCGACCCCGGCTTTCCCGAAGTCGTGGCCAACTATCCGAACCGCTTTCCCGACGGGCGTCCGGCCAAGAGCACCTCGATCGGCCTGAAAAACAGCGCGGGCGAGTACGTCGCAGCCCTCTGCCTGAACATGGATGTTTCTCTGCTCAGCGCGGTGACGGCGGGCCTCGGCCAACTGATCCAGACCGGCACGGCCGCGCCCGTGGCCGAAACGCTCGCGCCGCGTGCCGTCGGCTGCGTGCGCGAGGCGCTCGAACGCTTCGCGGCCACGCGCAACACCACGCCCATCGGCATGACGCTCGCGCAGCGTCGCGAAGCCGTGCGGGAACTCGCGGCGAGCGGCCTTCTGAACCTGCGTCATGCGCTCGCCGACGTGGCCGCCACGCTCGGCGTCGCGCGCTCGACCGTCTACACCTACTTGCCTGCGGAAGAACGAATATGAGCACACTGCCTGTCACCTTCGAAGACGTCGCCGCCGCCCACGACCGCCTGCGCGGCGTCGCGCACCGCACGCCGGTTCTGACCTCACGCACCGCGAACGAACGCGCGGGCGCGCAGATTTTCTTCAAATGCGAGAACTTCCAGCGCATGGGCGCGTTCAAGTTCCGTGGCGCCTACAACGCGATTGCGCAGTTCACGCCGGAGCAGAAGGCGGGCGGCGTGATCACGTTTTCGTCCGGCAACCATGCGCAGGCGATCGCACTGTCGGCAAGCCTGCTCGGCGTGAAGGCCGTGATCGTGATGCCGTACGACGCGCCCGCCGTGAAGGTGGAGGCAACGCGCGGCTATGGCGGCGAGATCGTCTTCTACGACCGTTACACGGAGGACCGCGAGGCGCTCGGTGAGCGCCTCGCGGCCGAGCGCGGCCTGACGCTGATTCCGCCCTACGATCATGCGCACGTGATGGCCGGGCAGGGCACCGCGGCGAAGGAGCTGTTCGAGGAAGCCGGCGAGCTGGACCTGTTGCTCACGCCGCTCGGCGGCGGCGGCCTGCTTTCGGGCTGCGCGACCGCGGCGCATGCGCTCGCGCCCGCGTGCACGGTGATCGGCGTCGAGCCGGAGGCCGGCAACGACGGCCAGCGCAGTCTGCAGACGGGCAAGATCGTCCACATCGACACGCCGAAGACGCTCGCCGACGGCGCGCAGACCCAGCATCTCGGCAATCTGACCTTCGAGGTGATCCGCGAGCGCGTGAGCGAGATCGTCACGGTGAGCGACGCCGAACTCGTCGAAACGATGAAGTTTTTTGCGAGCCGCATGAAGCTCGTGGTCGAACCCACGGGATGCCTCGCGGCGGCCGCGGTGCTGCACGGCATGGTGGATGTGCGCGGCAAGCGCGTGGGCGTGCTCATCTCCGGGGGCAACGTCGACCTGCTGCGCTTTGCGGAGCTGGTGCAGGCCGCGGGCTGATACGTCCCGCGAGCCCCGGTGGGCGCCTCAGCCGAGCAGTTCCGCTAGCGCCGCGCGTGCGTTCGTCACGTGCGCGGACTCGCCGGGCTGACCCGGCAGCAGATGGAATTCGGCCGAAGGCGAAGCGGGCAAGCCGAATGAAGCGGGGCAGGGCATCAGTCCTTCGCCGATCGCCGACTCGTTCAGACAAGAGATCCCCAGCCCCGCCTTGAGCGCGAGCTGCAGCCCCGCCACGCCCGAAGCCGAATGCGAAATCAGGTAGGGCATGCGCGCTTCGTCCAGCAATCTCACCACGCGGCGCTGCAACTGGCAGGTCGAGGGCAGCAGCACGAGCGGCCAGGGCGGCGTGAGCGCGGGCCGCTCGCGCAGCGTTTGCGCCGAGCCCACCCAGACCAGTTTTTCGCGCCGTATCGCCGTGCTTTTGTGCGCGCCGCCGCTTCTGCCCCGTTCCTCCCCGAGCCGCAGCGAGAGACCGATGTCGAAAGCGTTTCCTTCGGCGCTGCTGTCGATCACGGCGCTCGGCAGCACGGTCACATGCAGACGCAGACGCGGATGCTGACTTGCGAAGCGCCGGATGATCTCGGCGACGTCGTGTGGCCGGTAGTAGTCCGTGATCGCAATGCGCACTTCGCCGTCGAGCGTGCGGCCGAGCATGTCGTCGAATGCGGCGTCGCACAGCGCGACGATGCGGCGCGCGTGGTCGAGCAGCTTCGCGCCCGCGGGCGTGGCGGACATGCCCTGCTTGCTGCGCACGAAAAGCGGCTGGCCGATGCGCTCTTCGAGCTTCTTGAGCTGCTCGCTCACCGATGACTGCGAGAGGAACACGCGCTCGGCCCCCGCCGAGACACTGCCTGCCTCGGTAACGGCGATAAACGTGCGCAACTGCGCGAGATCGAAACCGCGTGCGTTCATGACTCCACCAGGTCCGGTGCAAATGATTCGGAAATTCCGAATTCATCGATTGGAAATTCCCGATTTTCCGATAGATGGTGCGCCTCTACGATGCCCTCAGTCAACCGCTTTCTGGAGGTGATCATGGGACACGGGGCAACACGGGGTGCGGCACACCGCTGGAAAGTGCTCGCGGTGGGCGTTGCGGCCAACGCCAGTTTCGCCGCGGCGCTCGGCGGCATTCCCGCGACGGGCGTGCTGATCCGCTCGGACTACCACATTGGCACGGGAGCGCTCGGCGTCGTGCTCGGCATGCTCGGGCTCGGCATCGTGCTGAGCGAGCTTCCCTGGGGACTCCTGACGGATCGATGGGGCGACCGGCGCGTGCTGCTCACGGGGCTCGCTACGACGGCGCTCGCGCTTCTCGCGATGGCGGTCTGGGGCGCGCCCGCGGGTGCACACGTGCCGGGTGTGGCGGTGCTGGCATCGGGCCTGCTCGCGCTGGGCCTGCTTGGCGGCAGCGTGAACGGATCGAGCGGGCGTGCGGTGATGGCGTGGTTCTCCGCCCACGAGCGCGGCCTGGCGATGAGCATCCGGCAAACCGCTGTGCCGGCCGGCGGCGGGCTTGGCGCGCTCATGCTGCCCGCGCTTGCCGAACATGCGGGATTCGCGGCCGTGTTTGGCGCGCTTGCCGCGATGTGCGCCGCGTCGGCCGTGCTTACGATCGTCTGGCTGCACGAGCCGGGGCACGAGAGCGAAGCCGTGCGCGCGCCGCATGCCTCGCATGAGCCGGGCGCGCTGACCGAACGCGCAGTATCGCCGCTGCGCAGCATGACGGTGTGGCGCATGGTGACGGGCATTGGCGTGCTGTGCATCCCCCAGGTGGCCGTGCTTTCGTTTGCCAGCATCTTCCTGCATGACGTCGGCCATGCAGGCACGGCGGCGGTCAGCGCGACGCTTGCAGCCGTGCAGGTCGGCGCGGCATTCATGCGTGTCTACGGCGGTCGCTGGACCGATCGGCACGGCGACCGGCGCATCTGGCTGCGAGGCTGCGCGGCGCTCACGGTAGTGATTTTCGCTGTGCTCGCCGTGCTGACCGCACTCGTGCCGCAAACGCAGCGCGCAAGCGGGGCGTTCGTCGTGCTGCTTGCCGCGGTGATCGTGCTGGGCGGCATCGCCGCCTCCGCATGGCATGGCGTCGCATTCACCGAGCTCGCGACGCTCGCCGGCCCCGGCCGTGTGGGCACCGCGCTCGCAATGGGCAACACCGGGGCATTCATCGCGTTCTTCGTCGCGCCTTCGGCAATCCCGCCGTTGTTGTCGTGGTTCGCGTGGCCCGCCGTCTGGGTAGCGGCTGCGCTTTGCGCAGCCATGGCGTGGCCCGCTTTCGCGGCTCCTCGCGCGCGCAGCGGCGCCGGGCGCACCGGTGAGCGCCGGCAACGAGCCCGCTCGCGTGCCGCGGCTTGACTCAGACGCGTGTCGGATTCGTCTCAACCAGACTCATGTGAAACGCGATATTTCTCTAAAGAACCCGTGATTACGCATAACTCGTCTGTAAGCGTGCATTAAGAAATATTTAACGTTTCGGAAATCTCCGATTTCGACGGCAGGATTTCAATGGTCAGATGAACGACCTTGCGGATGACGACGTCGTGCTGCGCACCGCGTCATCGTGAATCCACCTCGAAGGAGAATCAGTGTGAAGTTACGAGTCGTCCTGGCGGACGATCATCCATTCGTTCTACTGGGCGTTCGCTCCGCACTCGTGGCTGAAGACGATGTCGAGGTCGTCGGTGAGGCATGTAGCGCAAGCGGGCTGTTCGAAACGCTCGAAACGGTTGCGTGCGACGTCGTGGTGACCGACCTCACCATGCCTGCAGCATCCGGCGAAGCCGAAGATGGCCTGCGTCTCGTGCGGCGTTTGCACCGCGACTGGCCCGGCATCCGCGTGGTCGTGCTAACCAGCGTTGCGAGTGCGGCCATCCTGCGCGCGGTGGCGCACGCGGGCGTGACCGCCATGCTGGGCAAGAGCGAGCCGCTGGACGATCTCGTGGCCGTCGTGCGGGGCGCCGCGCAGGGGCGTGCCCATATCAGCCCGGCCATCGAGCGTGAGATCGCGGCTGCCGAATGCGCGCCCTTCACGTGCGTTCCGCGTTTGACGCCGCGCGAGTCCGAGGTGATCCGCAAGTTCGCCAGCGGCAGTTCAATCACGGAAATCGCGCGCGCCCTTGGCCGCGACGTGCGCACGGTGAGCAGCCAGAAGCGTGAGGCCATGGCGAAGCTCGGCGTGAGCAACGACGCGGGACTCTTCGCCTTTGTACGGGCGCACGGACTCCTATGAATTTGTCTTCTTTGCCGCTGGCGGATGTGGCCGTAAAGGCTGCGGCTCCCAGCCGCGCCGTGAGCGAGCGCGGCAAGCCGCGCATTGCCTTGTCCGGCGCGGCCGCGGCGGCGCCCTGCATGGCCGACCAGGCCGACATCGCGTCGCCGGTGCGCGTGATCATCGCGGACGATCATCCCGTCGTGCTGTATGCACTGGAAAACCTGCTCGCCAACCACCCCAACCTGCACGTCGTCGCGCGTGCGCGGAGCGTGCCCGAACTGTTCGAGGTCGCGGCGCAGCACCCCTTCGATCTCGTCCTGATGGACCTGTACATGGCCTTGCCCGGCGAGCTGGATGGTCCCGAAGCCATCCGCGCCTTTCGCGGCAAGTTCCTGCAAAAGGCCGTGGTCGTGCTCACGATGGAAAGCGAAGCCTCGGTGCTGCGCAAGGCCATCAATCTCGACGTGGGCGCGGTGCTGAGCAAGCGGGACCGCCTCGACCTGATTCCCGTTGCGATCGTGTCGGCGATGGCGCGCGAGCAATACGTCGGGCCGGTCGTTCGCGACCTCCTGGCGGAGGCGGCGCGCGCCGAACGGTGCGAAGAGGTGCACCGCATCCTCACGCGGCGCGAAATCGAGGTGATCATGCACTATCTGAGGGGACTCGGCGTCACCGAAATCGCCAGCCTGCTTGGACGCAGCGTCAAGACAATCAGCGCGCAAAAGGGCGCGGCCATGAAGAAGCTCGCGCTCAACAACGATATCGAGCTCTATCGCTTTGCGGTCGAATGCGGCGTGACGCAGGGCGATCAGGTCTGAGTGCGCCTTCGCGCGCACGATCTCACATGCAAGATAGCCATGTCGTTCGAAAGGAGGTTCCTCGTGTGGACAAGCCGCTGCGCGTGATCCTTGCCGACGACCACGCGTGCGTCCGGCTCGGCGTGGCGAGCCTGTTGCACACCACGGGGCGTGCCAGTGTCGTCGGCGAAGCCTGCAACGCGCTGGCGCTGGCCACCTGGCTCGACACGACCGAATGCGACGTCGTCATTGCCGATCTCTGCATGCCGGGATTGCATGGCGAATACAGCTCGCTTGGCGTGCTGCGGCGCCTTGCGCAAAACGAGGGTGCGCCGGCGGTCGTCGTCCTGACCATGGTGTCGACGCCACAGGTGCTGACGGGATTACTGCAGCACGGTCTACATGTGATCGTCGACAAGCGCGACGTCATCCACGATCTCCTCCTCGCCGTCGCCGCCGCATCCCAGCGCGCGCCGTTTCAGTCACGCCACGTGCGCGAGTCGCTCGCGCGGGCCGGCGGTGCGTGCGCACCCTGTGCGGGCGTGCCCAGCGCGCGCGAATGGGAAGTCTTCCAGCTCTACGCGCAGGGTATGTCGGTCCGTCAGATCGCGCACCGGTTTCAGCGGAGCGGCAAAACGATCAGCGCGCAGAAGCGCAGCGCGATGCGCAAGCTGGGTCTCGTCACCGAGCGGGACTTCATCGACTTTGCGACGCAGGTGGGACTCATCTGATTCATCCCGGTACGTCGGTCTCCGAATTCTATTTCCCCTGTGTCTGTCGGAACTTCTTTTGTTTTGTTTGGCGCAATGTCGGGCGCGTTTTCAGAATTGTCCTATCTCATTGTGAGGAACGTCTCCTCATAATCCCAACCTCGACGCATGGGCCGTCAGATCGTGCTGACGTGGTCATGCGAATGATGGGCGGCCCAGTCGGAATCGATCCAGGAAGCTGTGCGGCAGTTCGCCGGCTTTTGTGCGAATTCCCGGTGGACACGGAGGCAAAACGATGAAGCTCGGTAGGCGTTTGGCGGTCGAGGGCGCGGGCACCGCATGGCTCGTGTTCGCCGGTTGCGCAGCCACGGCGCTCAACGCGAGCCCTCCCTCGCAGGGCTGCAACGTGCTCGAAATGGCTGCGGCGTTCGGTTTCGCACTCACGGTGGCGAACTATGCCGCTGCCCGCGCAGCGAGCGCCCATTTCAATCCTGCCGTCACGATCGGCTACGCGGTTTCCGGACGCTTTCCCGTGCGCGACGTCGGGCCCTACATCGCGGCGCAAACCATCGGGGCAATTGTCGGCGCGGCCTTGCTCGTCCGGGTGGCGAGCGGCCGTCCGGGTTTTTCCGTCACGGTTTCCGACTTAGGCAGCAACGGCTACGACGAGCATTCGCCGAACGAATACGTACTCTTCGCAGTATTCGCACTCGAGTTGGCCGCATCGTTCGCGTTCGTCTTCGTCCATTTGCTGATGTCGAGCACGGCCGCGCGGCGCAAGACGGCGGCGCTTGCCGTGGGGGCATGCCTCGCCGCCATCTATCTCATCGCCATTCCCGTGAGCAACGGCGGCGCGAATCCGGCGCGCTCGACCGCCCCCGCGCTTTTCGTCGGCGAGTGGGCGCTCGACCAGCTTTGGCTCTTCTGGGCCGCGCCGCTGTCAGGCGGCGCCGCGGCTGGCATCGTGTATCGCCTCGTGAGCCGCCGCACGCACGCTCGATCCGCGCTACTGCGCGACGACGCATAGGCCCCGTATCCGGTATGCCGCCTGGCGATGAGGTCGATTCTCCGCATCTCCGGTTTGTGCGCGCGCCTTGCGGTTTCCTGGCGGGTGCGCGGGTTCGCGTGCTTGTTGGCGCTCGCCGCGGCGCTCGCGTGTTCGGTGGCGGCTGCGAGCGCCGTACCCGCGTGCGAGCCGCCCGGCGAGCGCGCCGGTTTTTCGCGCGAGGTCGCCACGACGTTGCCGCCGCGCCTCGTCGTGGGCGTCGTGGCAGGGGGCTGGGCGCCCCTCGAAGTCTTTGACGGCGCCACGCTCACCGGTTTCAGCGCCGACTATCTGCGCCTGATTGCCGGCGCGGGCGTCCGGCTTGAGCCGCGCGTCTTCCCGGACATGCCAGCTTTGCTCACGGCCGCCTGCGCGGGCGAAATCGACATCGTGATGAGCCTTGCGCGCACGCCGTCGCGCGAACGCTGTCTGGCTTTCACGGTCCCTTACCTGACCGGCACCACGGCATTCGTCACGCGTGCCGGCAAGGCGTCCCTGGCTACCGAGCCGGCGAGCCTCGCGCATGCGACATTCGCGGTCGAGCGCGGCTACGTGCTCGAATCCGCGTTGCGCGAGCGCTTTGCGCAGGCGCGATTCGAAACGTTCGTGAGCACCCCGGCGGCGCTGCGCGCCGTTGCTGAAGGCAAGGCCGACGTCTATGCCGGCTTCGCGCCGGTGGCGCGCTATCAGCTCACGCTCGACGGATTCGGCGATCTGCGCGTCGCCTTCGCGGAACGCAACAGCCTGCGCTTGCGTTTTGCGGTGCCGGTCACGAAAGCGGATTTGCGCGATCGTCTCGATCTGCTGCTTGCCGGCGTGCGGCCTGCCGCGGCGGCGGCCGTGCGGGCGCGCTGGCTCGACGGCGGCATGAGCAGCGATGCGTCG
>DATBXG010000003.1:0-2725 GCA_036514415.1 Paraburkholderia sp. | reverse complement strand
CATGATGCGTATCCAGCAGGCCATGGCGTTCGATTCGCCCGGCTATCTGCCGCCGCATCACTTCGACCAGATCTTCACGGCGCACGGCGTCATCATGATCTTCTTCATGGCGATGGCGCTCATGGTCGGCTTCTTCAACCTCGTCGTGCCCCTGCAGATCGGCGCGCGCGACGTGGCGTTCCCGTTCCTGAACTCGCTCTCGTTCTGGATGACGGCGATCAGCGCGATCCTCATCAACGTGTCGCTCGTGATCGGCGAGTTTGCGAAGGTGGGCTGGCTCGCGTATCCGCCGCTCTCCGAATTGCAGTTCAGTCCGGACGTGGGGGTCGACTATTACATCTGGGCGGTGCAGCTCTCGGGCGTCGGTACGTTGATCACAGCCGTGAACTTCTTCGTCACGATCGTCAAGATGCGCGCGCCGGGCATGACGCTCATGAAGATGCCGGTGTTCACGTGGACGGCGCTGTGCTCGAACGTGCTGATCATGGCCACGTTCCCGATCCTCACCGTCGCGGTGGCGCTGCTCGGCCTCGACCGCTACGTCGGCACGCACTTCTTCACGAACGAACTGGGCGGCAACGCCATGCTGTACCTGAACCTGATCTGGGCGTGGGGCCACCCCGAGGTGTACATCCTCGTGCTGCCTGCGTTCGGCATCTATTCGGAAGTGATGGCCACGTTCTGCAAGAAGCCGCTCTTCGGCTACAAGACGATGGTCTACGCCTCGTGCGCGATCATGGTGCTGGCGTTCCTCGTGTGGGCGCACCACTTCTTCACGATGGGCTCGGGCGCCGACGTCAATGCGTTCTTCGGCATCGCGACCATGATCATCGCCATTCCAACCGGCGTGAAGATCTTCAACTGGCTGTTCACGATGTACCGCGGCCGCGTCCACTTCACCGCGCCGGTGCTCTGGACGGTCGGCTTCATGGTGACGTTCTCGATCGCCGGCATGACCGGCGTGATGCTGGCGATTCCGGGCGCGGACTTCGTGCTGCACAACTCGCTCTTCCTGATCGCCCACTTCCATAACGCCATCATCGGCGGCGTGGTGTTCGGCTACCTCGCGGGCCTGCAGTACTGGTTCCCGAAGGTGTTCGGCCTCAAGCCCAGCGAAAAGCTCGGCAAGGCGTCGTTCTGGTGCTGGTTCGTCGGCTTCTACGTGGCCTTCGTGCCGCTCTACGTGCTCGGCTTCATGGGCGCGACGCGACGCACCAACCACTACGACGTGCCCGAATGGCATCCGTACTTCATCGTCGCCGCAATTGGCTCGGCGATCATCGCGCTCGGCATCGTGTTCCAGGTCCTGCTGTGGGTCATGGCCTTCGTGAACCGCAACAAGGCCGAATGCAAGGACGTGACGGGCGACCCGTGGGACGGCCGCACGCTCGAATGGGCAACCTCGTCGCCGCCGGCGGTCTATAACTTCGCGGTCATTCCGCACGTGGACGATATCGACGCCTTCGCGCACATGAAGGAAGCGGGCCGCGCTCCGGGGCTCGCGGCGAAATATAGCGACATCCATATGCCGTCCAACACGTCGGCGGGCCTCATCATCGGCATCTTCAGCCTCGTGCTGGGTTTCGCCGCCGTGTGGCACATCACGTGGCTTGCCGTGCTCGGGTTCGTCGGCGTCGCGCTGACGGTCATTCTCAAGAGCTTCGGCAACAACGACGGTTATTACATTCCGGCCGCGAAGGTCCGCGAGATCGAGGAACAGCGCTTCGGCACCGGCGCCGCCGTGGCTCCGCACGATCTGGTCGCCGAGGAGGCAATCTGATGCTACAGAAAACCAATGCGGCAACCCTTGCCGAACTCGATCATCACGATCACCCGCAGTCGCACTCGGTATTCGGCTTCTGGATCTACCTGATGACCGACTGCGTGCTGTTCGCGGCGCTGTTCGCCACGTTCGGCGTGCTCAGCCACCAGTTCGCTGGCGGCCCCACGGGCAAGGACCTGTTCGACATTCCGGGCGTCGCGCTCGAAACCGCCGTGCTGCTGCTTTCGAGCATCACGTACGGTTTCGCGATGCTCGGCGCGTACCAGCGCAAGAACGGCGCCGTGCTCGGCTGGCTCGCTGTCACCTTCGTTCTGGGTGCGTCGTTCCTCGTGCTCGAACTGCGCGAGTTCTCGCACCTGATCGCAGAAGGCGCCGGACCGCAGCGCAGCGCGTTCCTGTCGTCGTTCTTCACGCTCGTCGCCACGCACGGCCTGCACGTGTTCTTCGGCCTGCTGTGGATGCTCGTGATGATGGTCCAGGTGGTTCGCGCGCGGCAGCTGGGCGAGCAGGAAGTCCGCCGCCTCACGTGCCTCAGCCTCTTCTGGCACTTCCTCGACGTGGTGTGGATCTGCGTGTTTTCTTTTGTCTATCTGGGGAGCGTGCTCTAAATGGCTCATACACATGCTCAGAGCCACGGCAGCCTCGGCAGCTATGTGGCGGGCTTCATCCTCTCGGTGCTGCTCACCGCGGGCGCGTTCGGCGTCGTCCTGCACGGCGCGCTCGACGCCACCACGGCCATCATCGTGATTGCCGTGCTCGCTTTCGTGCAGGTGGTCGTGCACCTCGTGTTCTTCCTGCATCTGAACACGAAGCCGGGGCAGGGGTGGAACGTGCTCTCGCTGTGCTATACGGTGCTGGCCGCCGCGTTCCTGATCTTCGGCACGATCTGGGTCATGCACAACGTCGGCATGCTCATGATGTCGCGTTAAGCGTTCGCCTCAC
>DATBXG010000002.1:0-5683 GCA_036514415.1 Paraburkholderia sp. | reverse complement strand
GCCGCCGCAGCCGCACCCGCCGCACCGACCGCGCCGTTCTCGCTCGATTCGTCGAAGATCAACTCGGGCGACACCGCGTGGATGCTGACCTCCACCGCGCTCGTGCTGTTCATGACGATCCCGGGCCTCGCGCTCTTCTACGGCGGCATGGTCCGCAAGAAGAACGTGCTCGCGACGCTCATGCAGAGCTTCGCGATCACCTGCGTCGTCACGGTGATCTGGACGGTGGTGGGCTACTCCATCGCGTTCACGCCGGGTGGCTCGTTCATCGGCGGCTTCTCGCGCATCTTCCTTGAGGGCATGAACTACATCAAGGGCGACAAGGCGACGACGCTCACCGTGAGCCACCTCGCGCCGACCATCCCCGAGACGGTCTACTTCGTCTATCAGATGACGTTCGCGATCATCACGCCGGCGCTCATCACCGGTGCGTTCGCCGACCGCATGAAGTTCTCGGCGATGCTCGTGTTCATGTCGCTGTGGTCGATCATCGTCTACTCGCCGATCGCGCACATGGTCTGGGAACCGACGGGCTGGCTCGCCAGCGCCGGCATCCTCGACTTCGCGGGCGGCACGGTCGTGCACATCAACGCCGGTATCGCGGGTCTGGTGTGCTGTCTCGTGCTCGGCAAGCGGGTTGGCTACGGCCGCGAAGTGATGGCGCCGCACAACCTCACGCTCACGCTGATGGGCGCGGCCATGCTGTGGGTGGGCTGGTTCGGCTTCAACGCGGGTTCGGCAGTCGCGGCAGACGGCCGTGCGGGCTTCGCGATGCTCACGACGCAAATCGCCACCGCCTGCGCCGCACTCGGCTGGATGTTTGCGGAGTGGATCGCCAAGGGCAAACCGTCGGTGCTCGGCATCGCTTCGGGCGCCGTGGCGGGTCTCGTGGCCATTACGCCGGCTTCGGGCTTCGTCGGCGTGCTGGGCGCGATCGTGATCGGCGTGGTGGCGGGCGTGGTCTGCTTCTGGTCGGCCACCTGGCTCAAGCACAAGTTCAACTACGACGACTCGCTCGACGCGTTCGGCGTGCACGGCATCGGCGGCATCATCGGCGCGCTCCTGACTGGCGTGTTCGCCGTGAAGGATATCGGCGGCGCGGACGGCAGCGTCATCCTGCAAGCCAAGGGTGTGCTTACGACCCTCATCTACAGCGGCGTGGTGAGCTACATCCTGCTGAAGGTGATCGACATGGTCATGGGCCTGCGCGTCACGGAAGAAGAAGAGCGCGAAGGTCTGGACGTGATCCTGCATGGCGAGCGCGTGGAGTAAGCGAGCCGTTCGTCATGCCTTGAAGCTGGTTTGAGTAGGGCAGCAAGCAGCAGCGACCTGGGCCCGCCGTTTCGGCGGGCCCTTTTTCTTTTTGGGCCTCGCGCGCCGCGTGCGACCCGCTTACGACCTTTGTTCGCGCCGAGCGATCCGGGCGGGAATAAGCGCCCCGCTCGCGCGTTCGCATAGTGCCCCTTCAAATCGTGTGCCCAATTGCGCCGGGTGCCGCGCGCGGTCCAGAATGGATATTCGACGTGAATTTCCGCGTGGGCCGCGTTGGGCCAGGCTGGATCGATTGACCCTACTGTGTTCAAGGGATTCCCGAGGGATTCATGAGGGCAAGCCCGTCTTGCATCTGGCGCAATCGTCCCCAGATAGACGACCGGCTTCCCTACAATCAAAGCATTTCGTCCGCGAGTCACCCCTTATGGTCCCGCATCTGGTTACGGCGTTGAACGGCCCGCTCCTCGAACTGGAGCAGCGCATCCTCGATGCGACGCCGGCCATCGAGCGCTGGTTCCGCCTCGAATGGCAGGAGCACACGCCGCCGTTCTACTGCTCGGTGGACCTGCGCAACGCCGGCTTCAAGCTCGCGCCGGTCGACACCAACCTCTTTCCCGGCGCCTTCCACTGCCTGCCGCAGGAAGTGCTGCCGCTCGCCGTGCAGGCGGCCATGGCCGCCATCGAGAAAATCTGCCCCGACGCCAAGAACCTGCTCGTGATTCCCGAGATGCACACGCGCAACGAGTTCTATCTGGAGAACGTCGCGCGTCTCGCCACGATCATGCGTCAGGCGGGGCTGAACGTGCGCTTCGGCACGCTCGACGAGACCATCGCCGGGCCGGTCACGATCTCGCTCGCCGACGGCCAGAAAATCGTGCTCGAGCCGCTCGAGCGTTCGCAGCGCCGCCTCGGTCTCAAGAACTTCGATCCGTGCTCGATCCTGCTGAACAACGATCTTTCGGGCGGCATTCCGCCGGTGCTCGAAAACCTGCACGAGCAATACGTGCTGCCGCCGCTGCACGCGGGCTGGGCGGTGCGCCGCAAGTCCACGCACTTCTCGTGCTATGACGACGTGGCGAAGAAGTTCGCGAAGATGGTGGGCGTGGACCCGTGGATGATCAACCCGTACTTCGCGCACGTGGAAGGCGTGGACTTCGAGGCGCGCACGGGCGAGGAGCAACTCGCCGCCGCCATCGACGTCGTGCTCAAGAAGATTGCGAAGAAGTACCGCGAGTACGGCATCACCGAAAAGCCCTATGTCGTCATCAAGTCCGATGCCGGCACGGACGGCCGCGGCGTGATGACGGTGCACGACGCCTCCGAGGTCGCCGCACTCACGAAGCGCGAACGTGCGAAGATGTCGGCCACGAAGGACGGGCTCGAGGTGCACGACGTGATCGTGCAGGAAGGCGTCTACACGTTCGAGCACATCGGCGACGAAGTGGCCGAGCCGGTCGTCTACATGATCGACCGCTACGTGGTGGGCGGCTTCTACCGCGCGCACGGCAGCCGCGAGCGCGACCAGAACCTGAACGCGCCGGGCATGCACTTCGTGCCGCTCGGCTTCGAGCACACGGCGCTGCCCGACACCCGGGCGAAGGCCGGTGCGGCGCCGCCGAACCGCTTCTACATGTATGGCGTGGTGGCGCGGCTCGGGTTGCTGGCGGCTTCGGTCGAGCTGGAGAAGACCGATCCGGAGGCGATCCAGGTCTGATCCGGCCGTCATCATTCGCACAATTGAACGCAGCGCCCGCCACCGTGCGGGCGTTGCCGTCATGACACCCGGAAGTACGCAGGGACAAGACAGGGACAAGGCAGGGACGATATGGACATTCTCTTCATCGCCGATCCGCTCGAGCGGTTCAAGATCTACAAGGACTCGACCTACGCGATGATGGCCGAGGCCGCGAAGCGCGGCCACACGCTCTTTGCGTGCGAGCCGCAGCACCTCGCATGGGTGAGCGGCCAGGTCGAAGCCGACGTGCGGCGCTTTACGATCGTCGGCGATACGGCGGACCTGCATCGCGAAACGTGGTTCAGCGACACGCCCGATGCGCGTGCGCTCACCGGCTTCGACGCCGTCGTCATGCGCAAGGACCCGCCCTTCGACATGGAGTACGTGACGTCCACGTGGCTGCTGGAGATCGCCGGGCGCGCGGGCGCGAAGATCTTCAACAAGCCGCAGTCGATTCGCGACCATTCGGAAAAGCTCGCCATCGGCGAGTTTGCGCAGTTCGTCGCGCCCACGCTCGTCACGCGCAGCGCTGCGCGTTTGCGCAAGTTCCACGAGGAGCACCAGGATGTGATCCTCAAGCCGCTCGACGGCATGGGCGGAATGGGCGTGTTCCGCGTGAAGGCGGACGGCATGAACCTCGGCTCGATCATCGAGATGTTGAGCCACGACGGTGCGCGCAGCGTGATGGCGCAGAAGTTCATTCCCGAGATCAAGGCCGGCGACAAGCGCATTCTGCTGATCGGCGGCGAGCCGGTGCCGTATTCACTTGCGCGCATTCCGCAGGGCAACGAAGTGCGCGGCAACCTGGCCGCCGGCGGGCTTGGCGTTGCGCAGCCGCTCACCGAGCGCGACATGGAAATCGCCAGGGCGCTCGGGCCGACGCTTGCTGCACGCGGCCTGCTGCTCGTGGGGCTCGATGCCATCGGCGACTGGCTCACCGAGGTCAATGTCACAAGCCCGACGTGCTTCCGCGAAATCATGGAGCAGACCGGCTTCGACGTGGCCGCGATGTTCGTCGACGCGCTGGAGCGCGCGGCGGCCTGAGTTTCGGCTGGAGTGGCTGGCCAGCGCACATTTGAACTGCGCACCTGGCGCGCGGACTTGAAAGCCGCGTGCATGGCGGCATCTGGCCGGTGTGGGCGCCTTGCAGGGCGGGCGCTCCATCGCGGCGCTGGCTGGCGGGCGGGCAGGTTCGGACCACGAAGGTTCGCGCAGGCGCCCGGAGGCTGTGAACCGCGCGCCACATAGGTGACGGCAGTGAGCAGAACCGCCTCGCGTGCGCGAAAATGACCCTGCTACAATGCCGCGAGTCCACGTTTCGGGCTGGCGGACCAGCGCCTTACAAGACGCTTTGGTTGCCGCGCGGCGCGTGTTCCGACCCTGCGAGCCCACGGCTGGCCACAGGTTCGGCGCTGCTGGATGCGATCCAGTGGGTCAAACAAAGCCGTTTTTTGCAGTCAAGCTGAAATGAACCACCCCCAACGCTCCCTGCGGTCGCTGCCCCCCAAGGGGGTGTCAGTCCTCTTGGGGCTGCCCGGCGAGTACTGACATGGCAGGCATTCTGATCATTGCGCACGCACCGCTCGCCACCGCGCTACGCGAGTGCATCGCGCATATCTATGGCGGTTGTCCGGCGCGCATTGGCGCGCTCGATGTACTCCCCGACAGCGACCCGGCTGAAGTGGTCGCCCAGGCGAACGCGGAGATCGAGCGATTGCGCGAGGAGAACGGCGCGCTCGTGCTGACCGACATGTTCGGCGCGACGCCTTCGAACATCGCGGCGCGTCTCGCCACCGTGCCCGAGGTGCGGGTGCTGGCCGGCGTGAATCTGCCGATGCTGGTGCGCGCCGTCTGCTACCGGGCAACGCCGCTCGACACGCTCGTCGAAAAGGCGCTGGCCGGCGCGAGCAAGGGCGTCCAGACGATCGGGCCGACCACGCCGCCTGCCGCTGTCGCCGCGGGCACGTGCGGCTGTCCGCCCACGCCCTGCGCCGAGGCCGTAGCCGCCGCGACAGACTGTGCCGCAATTCAGGCTACAAATCAGGCCACGAACGAGGCAGCAAGCCCGGCAACGAGCCAGGCAGCCAGCGCGACGCGCAGTCCGGCCGACACCGGCGGCGTGGCAGCCGGCGTGCTCAGGCCGGCGGGCACCACCTGAGTCCTGCGCGCGCCGACGCAGCCACGCTGCCCACGAGAAGGCACACCGAAAGAACCCAGCAACACTTCCACACACTGCGTCCGGACCGACCTATGCTGCAACAAGAAACGACCATCGTGAACAAACTCGGCCTGCACGCGCGGGCGTCGGCGAAGCTGACGCAGCTCGCAGGCAACTATCAGTCGGAAATCTGGATGAGCCGCAATGGCCGCCGTATCAACGCCAAGAGCATCATGGGGGTGATGATGCTGGCGGCCGGCATCGGCAGCTCGGTGGTGATCGAAACCGAAGGCCCGGACGAGGCCGACGCCATGAGCGCGCTGCTCAAGCTGATCGCCGATAAGTTCGGTGAAGGTCAGTAATACGCGCGTGGTCATTGCGCCTTGCTCGGAACGCCGCGGTTTGCCGCGGCGTTTTTGTTTGTGCGCAGCGGACTGCTGCACAAGGCCGCAGTCAGGCGCGAAAAGGCGTGCATGGCCACATTCGGCCGCGCTGGAATTTATAATCATCGCCGGGGT
>DATBXG010000001.1:0-3042 GCA_036514415.1 Paraburkholderia sp. | reverse complement strand
GCGGTCCCACGACACCTTGCGCAAGTCCTGCAGATTGCGCGCGACGAAGCCGCCGCGCGCCGCGAGCGAGAGCGAGCGCATCGTCGCCGTGATCCATTGCTGCTGCTCGTCGCGCTGGCCCACGGGAATGAAGAACTCGATAGGCCGCTCGATCGTCACCGGTTCGCCGCCCACGTGGCCCGTCACCTGGAGGAAAGACACGGCCACGTAGAGCGATACCTTGCCGGCCTGCGTGAGGTACTCGATCTTCTCGATCACGGCGGGCAGTTCGCCCTTCGGTCGATGGTCGATCGCCACCCGCAGCGGATCGAGCAGCGCGTCGCCGAGCGCGTCGTCGGCGGTGGTGGCCGGCAGTGTTTGCAGCACCGCGCCTAGCGTGTCGTTCGGACGGTAGGTCGCGAGGCCCTTGAGGCCGCGTCGCCACGCGTCGAGATAAAGGTTCTCGAAGTCCTCGAACGGATAGTCGGCGGGTACGTTGACGGTCTTCGAGATCGACGTGTCGACGTAGGGCTGAACGGCCGCCATCATCGCCACGTGCTCCTGTGCGCTCATTTCGAGCGCGCTCACGAAATAGCCGGGCAGCGCGTTCACGTCGCCGCCCAGCTCGCGATAGAGCCGCCACGCATGGTCCTCGACGTTGAACGTCTCGCGGCTGCCGTCGGCCATGCGGCGCGTGCGCTGGTAGGTCCACGAGAACGCGGGCTCGATGCCGTTCGAGGCGTTGTCGGCGAAGGCGAGGCTCACCGTGCCCGTGGGCGCGATGGAGAGCAGATGGCTGTTGCGGATGCCGTGCGCGCGTATCTCGGCCTTGAGGTCGTCGGGCAGGCGCGAGGCGAAGGTGCCGTCTTCGAGGTAGGTGCTGGCATCGAATAGCGGAAACGCGCCGCGCTCGCGGGCGAGCTCGACCGACGCGCGGTAGGCGGCGTCGCGCATCGTGCGTCCCACGCGCGCACCGAACTCACAACCCTCCGCCGAGTTGTAGCGGATGCCGAGCATCACGAGCGTGTCGCCGAGCCCCGTGAAGCCCACGCCGATGCGCCGCTTGGCCGCCGCTTCCGCCTGCTGCTCGGGCAGCGGCCAGAGTGTCGCGTCCAGCACGTCGTCGAGAAAGCGCACCTGGGTGCGCGTGCGTTCGGCGAGCGCGTCCCAGTCGAACTCAGCGCTTTTGTGTTCACCGGCGCCGCGCAGCTGCGCAAACGGCTCGATCACGAAGCGCGTGAGGTTGAGCGGCCCGAGGTTGCAGCAGCCATAGGCCGGCAGCGGCTGCTCGCCGCAAGGGTTGGTCGCGCGGATCGTCTCCAGTGCGCGCAGGTTATTGTCTTCGTTCATGCGCGAGATGAACACCACGCCAGGCTCGGCCACGTCGTAGGTCGAGCGCATGATCGCGTCCCACAGCGCGCGGGCGCGCATTTCCGTGTAGACCCACAGGCCGTCGTCGCGGCGATGCAGGTCACCCGAAGCGCGCAGGGCGGGTGAGGGCTCGGCGCGGTGCACGAGCTGCCAGGTCGCGTCGTTTTCCACGGCGCGCATGAATGCGTCGGTCACCGCGACCGAGACATTGAAGTTGTTCCAGCGTCCCTTCGAATGCTTGGCCTCGATGAATTCGGGCAGGTCGGGGTGATCGCAGTCGAGCACGGCCATTTGCGCGCCGCGCCGCGAGCCCGCGCTTTCGACCGTGCGGCACGAGGCGTCGAACACGTCGATATAGCTGCACGGCCCCGAGGCGCTCGACCCCGTCGACTTCACGTGCGCGCCGCGTGGCCGGATCGCCGAGAAGTTGTAGCCGACTCCGCCGCCGCGCCGCATGGTTTCGGCGGCCTGCAGCAGCGCGACGTAGATGCCGGGGAGGCCCTTGTCGTCCACACCCTGGATGCTGTCGCCCACCGGCTGCACGAAGCAGTTGATCAACGTGGCTTCGATGCCGGCTCCCGCCGCGCTCATGATGCGGCCCGCGCCGAGCGCGCCGTTGCGCAGGTTGTCGACGAAGCGCGCCTCGACCTCGGCGCGCAGTTCCGGCGGCTCGACCTGGGCGACGCCGCGCGCGACGCGGCGATAGATGTCGTCGGCGGACTGCTCGTCGCCTTTCGCGTACTTCTCGAGCATCACGTCGAGCGAGAACTGCTGCGGGGGAAACGGAAGCGGGGGCGTGTTTTCTGCCATGGCCGGGCCTCGCGAAGCGCCGCGCGCGGGCGGCGGTTGAAGGGCGATTCAAGGGCAGCGAGACGGCACGCGAAACGCGCGGCGGCCGTGCCGCATGCGCTCAACCTTACCCCAGCGACGCGGCGCGTGCACGGCGGCACGAGGGCGCAGGGCTCGCGTGCGTGTGGGCGTCGCGACGGCCGATGCCACGGCGGGCGCGCCCGTTCTGCGGTTACACTGCTCGCGCCCAGAGGCATGTACGCGACGAGGAGACAGGATGACGAACGACACAGCGCCCGTGGTCTACCGCGACACCGTGCGCGCGGAGTGGGTCGATTACAACGGCCACTTGCGCGACGCGTTTTACATGCTGATCTACAGCTACGCGACCGACGCGCTGCTCGACGCCATCGGGCTCGATGCGGCGCAGCGCGACGCGCGCGGGCGGTCGATGTACACGCTGGAAGCGCATCTGAACTACCTGCACGAGATCAAGGAGGGCGCGCAGGTGCGGGTCGAGGTGCGCGTGATCGAACACGACGCGAAACGGGTGCGCTTGTATCTGGAGATGTACGCCGACGAGCGTGCCGTGCCCGTCTCGGCAAGCGAGCAACTGCTGTTGCACGTGGACCGTTCGGGCCCGCGCGCGGCGGCCTTCGACGCCGACGTGCTCGCGCGCGTGGCGGCGTTGTGCGCCGCGTCGACGGGCTTCGCGCCGCGTCACGCCGCGCGGGCTATCGCGCTCGCGCCTCGTTGAGGCCGTCGCTGCGCTTACCGCGCCAGTTCCGCGCCGATGAGATCGCCGAACACTTCGGCTGCGATCATCACGGAGGCGTTGAGCGGCGCCGGACGTTCGGCCGGCTTGAACACGGCGTCGCCGCGGCGGATCTTGCGGCGCGACAC